>JANNFJ010001131.1:0-2392 GCA_031379725.1 Calothrix sp. OTE_75_metabat_31 | reverse complement strand
AAGCCGGAGTCGATCGAGTTTACGGCAGCGATGTTAATCCCAGAAATGTTGCCAACGCCAACGTTGTTGCAATTAGCGATGGTCTGCGGAACGTCATTTCTACCAAAGATAATCTGATTGCTGGTAAAGCAAGTGTCTTCCTCAACGGTAGTCGTGAAGATGTTCGCACCCAAGAAACCAACTTTGGGAATGTAACCGCAGATGCCAACTTAGCGCTAGGTCGGCAAATTGACCCCACTGTGGTAATTTCGCTCAAAAATGGGGGTGGTATTCGTGACAACATTGGTGTGATAGAAGCAGGCTCAGGCGCAACTGACAGTAATAGTATTCGCAAACTGCCAACTCAACCCAACCCCTTAGCGCCAAACAAACAAACCGGAGATGTTTCACAGTTAGACGTTGAGAATTCCCTACGGTTCAACAACGATTTGAGCTTAATTACTGTCACTGCCGAACAGTTACGCCAGGTGATGGAACATGCCGTGGCAGGTACAGCAGCAGGAGCTACACCCGGTCAATTTCCGCAAGTGGGTGGTTTGAGCTTTAGCTTTGACCCTACCAAAACAGCGATCGCATTTGATACGACAACCGGCACAGTTACCCGACAAGGCGATCGCATTCGCAATCTTAGCATTCTCAACGAAGACGGTTCCCTCCGCGATATCGTCATGCAGGATGGCAAGTTAGTTGGCAATGCGAACCGAACTTTCCGGATGGTGACGCTGAACTTCTTAGCGGGAACAAGCGGCACTAATGCTCTCGGTGGCGATAATTATCCTTTCCCAAAATTTGTCAGAGATAACGCTACCATTGCCAACCGGGTTGATTTGCGCGGTGAAACTATCGATGTTAACGGTAATGGCAGGGTAGATCCAGCACTTACTTTAGCAGCAGGAAAATTCACTTTCGCAGCGGCAGGTTCCGAACAAGATGCCTTTGCAGAATACCTCGGTAGCAATTTTGCCACCTCTGCTTTCAATGCTACAGATGTCGCACCAAGTTTAGACACGCGCATTCAACGCTTAGATGCTCGTCAGGATGGGGTATTTACCAAAGCTACTGTTGAGTCAACTTCGACGGGAGTTATTAGTATAAAAGGAGGAACAGCAATCAATCAACTGCTGTTCACTGTAAGTTCAACTAACAGTAGCGCTCCTGTAAACGAATTGGTCGTTTTTGAGGTGGATTCAAGTCCATTTAACTTGAAAACAGCTTTGGAAACTGGTAAAGCCAAGGTAATTACCTCAGTTGTTAGTAACAAACCCACTGGCTATAACGGTGACGTACCCCGGACTTTAGGTTTTGCTCCAAGTGCTAAATTAGGATTTGCCCTCATTAAAAATGGTACTGCCGACCAGATTCTAGCAGGACAAAACAAGGAAGTAATTCTTTCAACTGCCAACAATTTTATTTCCAACGTCACAGCCAACGGTTTTGACTTAGCCATTGAAGGATTAAATGTTAAAGTTGCAACCGATACCAGCGTTCGTCCTTTGGGAACTGGTTTACAATCAGGTGACCAAGGTGAATTAATTGACTTACGCGGTATTTCTGGCAAGGTTGAAGCAACCTTTACAATGAATCGGGAAGCTGCCTTCAATAACCAAGTGTACTTCTACAAAGTCAATAATGCTGATGGTTTAATTGGTAATTTGAACCCTGATACTGCTAATAGTTCAGTTTATCTCGATGCTGCACTCAAAAATCTAGTTACAGGTGCAGATGGAAAAGCCATCAAACTGGAAGTTGCCAATCAAGCAACATCAACAATTAAAGCCATCTTTGATGCTGGTTCTATCTTCGCTCCTATGTTTGTTGCTAATGGCACAATTGAGCAATTGACAGATGCTATTCCCAACAATAACCCCGCAGTTTTCTTCCCATACTTAGGAGCTAACTTCAATAAAGTTGACCACATGCGGTTACTTGGAGATAACACCTTTGGATTTGAAGATTTAGCTGGTGGTGGTGATTTAGATTATAACGATGTCATCGTTAAGGTAAGTTTTGCTCCCGTCGTTTAATTAGTAGATAAATAGGGGTTTAATACCCTCAGACGTGCCGAAATATTCCGTAGGGGCACGATACGTGCCCCGACAATACCGTCGGATAACGAAAAATTATCATGTCAGGGATAATACCTTAAACGTGCCGGAATATCCCGTAAGGGCACGATATATCGTGCCCCTACAATACCGTCGGGTAACGACAAATCATCATGTCAAGGGTATATCCCCAGACGTGCCGAATATCCCGTAGGGGCACGATATATTGTGCCCCGACAATACCGTCGCAATACTGCTCGGTTAAGACGGTTTCCCACAATCGATCCCCCTAAATCCCCCGCATTCATTGGGGGACTTTGTAAGCCTTTTAGCCCCCCAACTTATCG
>JANNFJ010001121.1:0-3560 GCA_031379725.1 Calothrix sp. OTE_75_metabat_31 | reverse complement strand
CGCCTGAGTTTTGAGGACGCTCTATCTCTTCATATACTTCATTAGCAAATTCATTGCTAACACTATGAACGCCTGTACCATTGATAGTAACCTCACCAGTAACTATAAGATCATCGCCTACCGTAATGTCACCAGTTGTAGTGAGATCAACTACACCAGTAACATTATTAGTATCGCTAACAATCACACCACTATTTTGCATCAAGTAGCCAGTCGTGCTATCAAAACGTACAACAGCATTATCTGTTGGTGCCGGTACCGTATTAACATACCTTGTATCTAAATTCTGCCCACTGTTTGTAAAATCATTAGCATCCACAGTACCTGTGGCATTAACAGTTGTGGCATTAACTGTAGTGATTGCCGCACTGAGAACCCCCGCGATGGCACCAGTATCATCTATGGTTACGACGCTATTTTGGATAACAACACCGAGAACCCCATCCCATCGGACTATGGCATTATCTGTTGAAACGCCGCTAAGATTTTGAACGTTACCGCCACTTACGTTAGTGAGTGATATATCTGTAGTGCCGTCGAAATAAACTAAATCGTTGCTTGTATTTACTCGTAGTGTGCGGTTGCCGCTGTTTGCAAAGTTTCGCCATTGAATTGTGTCGTTGTTACCTAATCGAATTTGGCCACTGGTGGCGATGGGCGCGGTAGGTGTACGTAGGTTTACGGTTAAAAGTGCGAGTGCTTGAAAAGCTTGAGTGGCTTGAACTCCCCAATCCTCATCACGGACTTCGGGGTACTGATAGTTGACGCCATTTATTGAAACTACAATCATTTTTCTCCTAAAACAAAATAGGGTACCAGCGTGAACCGATACCCTACTCTTATACTAAGCTAAGGCTTAGCCGTTGACGATATTTGAGATCTTCACAAATTTCGCAGGGCATTCGATAAACAGAGCTTGGTCTGTATGTAATCGAATTTCATAACCATTGCGATCTGGAATTCTTTCAAATAGATCTTGTGAAACACCAGGGGCATTGAAACTAATTTCTTGTGCGCCGATGCGTTTCATTTTATCTTTAACGATAATGAAAGCTTCACCTTCTTTAACAAACATATGAGGTACTACTTCGATGATTCCGTTTTGTCCGAAATATTCGATGCGTTTTGTACCGCGTTTTGATTTGTCTGAAGAATATGAACTGTCATATACTCTGAAAGCAGCTTCATCATCATGTAAATCTTTCCATGTTTCTGGAGAGCATAATACTTTTACGTCTTCCATTAAACCACCGCATTTTACGGCTTCTGAAACAGCATCCATGATTTTAGCTAAGCTGAGTTGTCCGCCGCCGTTATCATATTGTACTGATTTCCAAAGATTATACGTTGCAGCGTCAATGTTAAACAAAGTACCTGTGTTAGACAAAATCTTGTCTAGTCCAGCCATTTCGTTATCTTTTGCGCCGAAGAAATAAATGTCTAAAGGAAAAGTACCAGCATCAATTGCAGTAATATCTGCAGCCGCGCCTGTAACTGTTACACGTTTATTCGCGAAATCAACTAAAGTAATTGATACTGCGCCAACTGTGTTAAGTTTTACTAATCCGTCATAGATATCAAGAGGAGCACCTTGCAACGAAGCAAAAATTCCGCAAGCCCAAGAAGCTGCAGTTAATTGCAATCTTGTGGTTGTAGCGTTGATGTTAGTTGAAGAACTTGAACTGCCTAATCCGGTTTGACCGTAAAGAAGAGCAATCTCAACTCGTTTACTCATTGATTCCATCATGTTTTTCACTAACAATTCGGTCGTTCTTCCAAAAGCAACTTTGTTTGAAGAAGCGCGAACGATTGCATCATGAGCAACACTTGAACGTAATGTGATTTGTGAACCTTTAAGTTGTGCATCTTTCATGGTTAATGCAACTGAAGCATTAAGAGCATAAGCACCAGCATCTGGTTGGGCATAAGTAAAGCCGTTTTCATTTGCTAAGGTTACTGGTTGATGATAAAAATTTCCTGTTTTGTCTTTTTCTCTGAATTCTACTTCTTTCAAAAGAACTGACTGATCAGGGACTAATTGGATAACTTCATCGCCATAGACTTCTTTGAAAAAGCCGGTGAGGACTGAAGGATCGACATATTGTGACATATTGTTAAATACCTCGTAAAAAGTTAATAATAAACTAAAAGCCTATCAACTTGCTCAAGGTGGCTATAGAAAGCGTCTTGAATAATTTGCGGTTAATAAAAGATATGGATTACCCAGTCTTTGTTCGCCTAATGTTATAAGTTAAAAGGGATTACCACGGGATTACCCGAGTTTTCTATCCAGTTCGCGGAAGAATTGGTCAAGATTCTTTTTAGTTTTAACTGGTTGAACCTTAGAGTCAGGCTGTTGAGCTGGTGCGACGGCTGCGCCTCCGGGGATCTTAAATTTTGCTGTATAGTAATCGACCAAGGCTTTCATATTAGATTCACCAATCATTTCAGCTATTTGATCAATCTTACTATTACCAAGCACAGGTTTATAATATTCCTTAAGCTCTTGCTTAACGAGCTTAACGGCTTCTGCAGCCGGTAAGTCGTAACCTAAATTATGAGCTTCTTGCATATGAGCGGCTACTCTACTTGCAATGGAACGGTCTTGTGGTAACCCCCCAGCCTCTAACGCGTTATTTATGGTTTTTACATATTCTTGCGTAAGGCGTTCGACTTCGGCCGTATGTAGTTCATCGGCTTTTTGCTTTTCTATGCGGGCCTTTTCGCCTTTAATTGAGGCGAGCTCTGATTCGAGTTCAGATAGTCGGCGCTGTTCGGGACTCATAAGCTCTTTGCTAATTTTTTCAGTGAGCCAATCTTCGGCTAATTTGTCGGGGTCTAGCTCTAATTCGCGTAGGGCATCGCGGGGGTTCGTCTTTACCTTTGAATAAAGTTGCTCCGCTTTTTTACGTTCGTCGGACGCTTCCTGGAATTTTTTGTGGGAGGCTTTTGCTAATTGATAGCCACGGATTAATTCGTCTTGGTCGACTTCGGCTTCGGCTCCGTCAATTTGAACTTTAAATTTAGCGAGTGTTTCTTTCGCTACTTCGTTCATACTAGGTGCGGCTTTTGCTTCTAATTGGGTTTCGATTGTGGGTTGAGATTGAACTTGTTCTGAAATAGAACCAGTTGCTTCTGCTTGATCTGACATATTACCTCTTTGGTATAAAGTTCAAAAATCGGTACCTTACCGGTATTTGGACGCTTTAATCGCGCTGTATTTATAAGTTAGCTATTTAGAAAATTGAGTAAAGATTCTTCACTCAGTTTGGATAAATGACATGTACCATCCGCCATATGGAGTCTACAAACAGTATGATCAATTGATATACGAACTATATTTTCAGCATTGATATATACAAATTCTGATTCTGTTTCTAATTCATCTTTACTAAATTTTAAAAGCTTCATTTTATTCCTCGGTCCATTCAACGGCGATACTTAAAGTAACTCCGGTAGCGGGAGCTATGCCGAAAGATAGTGAAAGTGCTTGAGCTGCCCCGATCAGGACTGGTTGAGCGCTTTCAGAGGCTCCAAAATTAAATTCTAAGTCAGCAGGT
>JANNFJ010000947.1:0-6296 GCA_031379725.1 Calothrix sp. OTE_75_metabat_31 | reverse complement strand
GAATTTAGTGTTAGAAAAATTGTTAAAAGAGCCGAAGTATAACAGAAGTAACAGCGACGAAATTGTTACACCCGACGAACTGCCTTTAGCTTCGCCGACTATTTCCCTCAAACGGCTACGTCATAACTTACCTGCCCCTAGTTGCAATACATTTGTTGGTCGAGAAGAGGAAATTGCACGGCTTTTGGAGTTACTTTCACCCAGACATTCTGCACATTTGGTTAGCGTCGATGGTATTGGTGGTGTAGGTAAAACAACCCTTGTCTTAGAAGCAGCCTATCGCTGTCTGCACGCCAGTTCCAACAACGAAGCTTTCTTGGGTGTGCCTACCTTCGATACCATTATTTTTACCTCAGCCAAACAGTCTTACCTCATGCCCTTCGGTTTATTGCCAAGTTTAGCTCCCAGAAGGACTTTGCACGATATTTTCCGCCAGATTGCCCGGATATTGGATGAATTAGATATTACAGGGGTGAGTTTTGAAGAGCAATTAGATTTAATTAAAGATGTCCTCTCCTGTCAGCGCACGTTGCTAATTGTCGATAATTTGGAGACGGTAGAAAATCAGCAGGATGTTTTGGCATTTTTGTATGAGTTGCCACCAACTGTGAAAGCGATCATTACCACCCGCGAACAAATTTTGTTTGTACCTGTGCGTTTAACATCAATGCCAGAGTCAGATGGTCTTTGTTTAATTAAGCACGAGGCTCAAGAAAAAGGAGTTTCCCTCAGCGACAAAGATAGTCAAACTCTTTACAAAGTTACAGGGGGTATTCCAGTAGCCATCAGCTACGCAATTGGTCAGCTAGCTAACGGCTATCCCATGAAGGAAGTATTAGGAGGGGTGTCTCAGTCTACGGGAGATGTTGCCCGTTTTTGCTTTGAAACTTCCGTCAAACCACTCACAGGACAATCAACCCATAAGTTACTCATGGCATTAGCACTGTTTCCGATGCCAGCTTTACAGGATGCCCTCGTACAAGTTGCAGTCCCAGAGGTTAACTTGAATACAACGAATGCAGACTTAGCTCAATTGCGAGGACTTTCCTTAGTCAGACAAGACAATAATCGCTATAGTATGCTACCACTAACCCGCGAGTATGCCCTAGCCGAACTAAAGGCTTACCCTGACTTTGAACGGGAAGCAAGGGAGAGGTGGATTAGTTGGTACTCAAGCTTTTCCCAGAGGTACGCCGGACAAGATGCTAAAGGGTGGCAAGGACAGTTCGATGGCTTGGAGGAGGAGTGGCAAAATTTACAAGCTGCCATTGAGTGGTGTATGGTTGAGAGTCGATACGCCGAGATGTTGAACTTCTGGCAAAATATTGAGGCATACACCTATATAATGGGTAGGCGAGAAAGTCGTTTGCAATACTGGGATGATCGCCTCAATTGGACAGCATGGCTAATTCAAGCAGCAGAACAACGTGGGGACTGGTCAGTTACAGCAAAAGTAATGGTTGACCGTGCTTGGACTCTCACTTCTATGGGAAAGCAGAAGCAGTTAGAAGAAGCAGACGAACTATTTAACAAGGCTTGGGAGTTGCGTCAGCATCAAGAAGCTTTATTTATGTTATGCTTGGCTAGAAATATAGCAGTTTTACGCATTCAACAGCAAAGGTTTGATGAGGCACAGGTTTGGCTGACTCAAGCAATAGAACTACTGGAACAAACACAATTAGAGCAACAACAGCGATTGCGGCAATTAGTGCAAATTCAATATTATCAAGGTGAAATTTTCTTTAAAAATGGAAAATACGAGCAAGCGAAAATAATTTTTCAAGAAACCCTAAAACTCGCACAAGCGATAGACTGGATACGTGCCATCTTTTGTACTCAAAATTGGCTGGCTGACATTGCCATCAAACAAGAAAGACTGGATGAAGCCGAACAACTCTTAACAGAAGGACTGAGAGTAGCTGAGGCTAACGAAGACAAGAGCCGCATTGGATTTTGTCAACGCTCATTATGCTCTCTGGCAAAGGCAAAGGGCAATTTATTTGATGCTCATCATTGGGCTAGTAAAGCATTAGAAAATTTTGAAAAACTAGGGATGCTACTGGAAGCTGAGGAAACACAAAATTTGCTGAAAACCCTAGATACAGAAATGTCAGATACCCGACTTCTCTAATAAGTCGGGTATCTGGTTCTTCAAAATGATTTTGAAAGCAGCTAAATTATGTATAACTCAAAAGAATTTCACAACAAGCGGCGGCGGATCTGCCCATAGTACCTTGCCCAAAATTTAGCTCGAAGAGTTTCTGAGTTTGAGCAAAAGCTAATTGCCATTCTAAACGTTCAGCTTCTCCTCGAACTCCAAATTCTGGAACGTGTTTCAGACAAACACTAAAGAGGTTTTGGCAGTCTTTTTCAAACTGATGAATATTAGCTCTATGTGCGTGTAAAACTGCATCAATTTCTTGAGTAGGAACCATTCTCGCGTCCGGGTATTTTTGTATTAAAAATAGGAACAAACCATACTGTCGAATTGCAAATAAGGCTTGTATTACACTCAATTTTTGACCTTGATAAGATTTGATAAGTCTCATAAATATTGCTTGCCATTCAATATCTTTTAGCTTTTTAAAGAAACTTGGCTCTACAATATACTCCCAAGATGTTATGGGTAATGTCTGAATCAAATTCAACTTCCAACTCCTGATATTCAAAAAAACTATTCTCCAATAAAAATTAAATTTCATGATTTTCATGAGGCGTGCAATGCTCCAGGCAACTTTATTTATTAAGTCGAGGTGAAATCCTTATTTAGCAACAAATATATGAACATCACCTTTTGTTTTAATCATTAATAAATTCCGGAGTTTGAGTAACGAATCCGCTCAGGATAAACCCGAAAAGAATCAAAGAAATTAACAGATTCTGTGGTTAACTCATCTGATGTCATAGCTCCCATAAAATACAGACGCTGATTAACCACAAATGCACGATATTGTCCCAGACTTTCATCCGAGTGTTCCATTAGTAGCTCCAAACCAGGATGTCCATCAATTACAAGATTGGTAGTTCTAATAACCTTGCCAGTACGACCAATAGTTTCCCGCATGGCACTTTGCAACACTTGCCGAACCTGTAAAATAGGTATTCTGGAAAATCCTGGAAAATCCTTATGTATAATAGTATATACTGTACCAGTAGTAGCACTTACAGATATCAATTGTTCCTCTGTACTGTCTGTAACTTTACCTGGTGGTACTGAAATTTCACAATCCCCCTGCTGACTCTGATAAACACTGTTATCTGCAACTAAATTAGACTGTTTGGGTGTCAAGATGTTAGTATGAATAGATACTACACTACTCGAAAAGACGGTTTGATCAACCAACGCAATTGCTGGGTTATGCGTTACAAAAGCCAGTAGTGAAAATGAAGAAGTGACAACAATATGTTTTAGAGTACGTGGCATAACTTGATCTCCTTCTTTGTGTAAATTGATATCTCTCTGTTGAGCTATGATTAAAGGTTTACCATTAAAGCAGATATGAGTTCAAACCTCAGTTTTGGCTCAGAGAAAAGTTCAGAGAAAAGTTCAGTTAGGGACTTCCAAATAAATAATTCTTCAAAAATAATTCACAAAGAGGCTAGCTTTGAATAAGAATAATCGTCAATTACTTGTTGCAAAAAAGCTTTGGAGTGACGTAGTTCTTCTTCTAGTTTAAGTAAAAGTGGGGAGTGGTCTGCTAAATGCCCCCGCCGACAACATCATCAAAATGTGCGAGCCGTGTCCAAGGGAGCAACTAAAAAATATGCAAATAGTGGCTAGGACAAGGGAAGTTTTCTGCTGTCCGCGCAAATACGGCAGCAAGATTAAAATAGCAATCATGAAGTAACAAAGCGAGATGACCCCATTGGCAGCAATCAACAGTCCGTTCAGCATTCCCCTATTTTTCCTTTACTCCTAAGAGAGAAAATTTGACACAAAAAAAAGCCTTAAACTTTTCCCCAAGCTTATAATGCCCAAACTAAAAGGGTTAATAACGGCTGATATTAGGCAAAAATTAGAATTTATTCTCCTTTTTGGCTCAAAATCAGCCTAATCCTTGAATTTTTGGGATTACAACTATAACGGGTACGGAAGCGGGAACACACTAAGACTTATTTTTTACAGCCTTTACCACACAATGAGGTTATAAGCTGTATGTTTTACATAACTTTACCTTACCAGAAGTTGCTTGAGTAGTACGTATTAAAAGTTACAGACTTTTTGGAAAACTTCCAAGCTAAGACGGCTATACACTTAGCTTGTCCAGGGGCGATAATAGCTTCTTTTGCTCATAGGTACTATTGCAGTACAATGCTCATTTAGCATTAACAGCTACTTGTATTTGCCTTAACTAAGGCAGAGCGACTGATTATGGGCAAAGCAGTGACACGGAAAAAACTTAAAAAATTACTTTCTCCCTAAAGGGAACAAGTCAAGACTCTTCAGGCTAGTAATGGTGGTATCGGTGGAGCAAGGGTTTTGGCGGCGTTATCGTTAATGTCGAAGGGAAGGTAGCGATCGCACTGCTTTAGTTTCGATTTTGATGGAAAGGCAAAAAAGTAGGTAAGCACAGAGAATATTTATAATTGCTCTGGTTTCCCTAGCTTCCGTTCCTGCTGCTTTTCAATTAGTTGCTGCTCGTATTCCTCTGCCCATTTTAGCTTTTCCAATAATTTTTGTTTATGTATACGCACCTTTTCAAGCTGGTCTGCTACAAAATCGGTATTCAAAAATTCCTTGACAAGGCGAGCTTGCTCCTCTTCTGGTGGCATCCTTCCAGCAATTGCCCCATCATTTTCGTCAAGGCGCTTCCACCTAGCTAGTTGTTCGGGAGTAGGCTGATAAGTTTTGGACTGGCTTGTTTGTGGTAATTCTGACATAAGCTAAACCTTTTTTAATCAAAAGTGGTGGAATTTCTTCTTTGGTCAAGGTTTAGGAGAAGCATTGAGGCCTTATTTTCAGTTAGTATCATCTCTCCCGAACCGTTAGTTTCCTCGAAACCTAAATCGGTGTAAAAATTCTTTTCCTCTGAAACAGCAAATAATTTCAGTATTCGACTTAATTGCTTTTCCCGATTTTCTTTAATTATACCTTCAATTATAGCGGTGGCCGCTCCTTTTCTCTTTTCTGGCACTAAGGGGTTGATTAGATTCCAGGGGCTGTTGACAATAGATTCAATTTCAATACAATCTACTAACTCTTGTTCCAAAAAAATTGAAGTTTGCTCAATTACGCACACACAAGCTAATAAATTTTGGTCATCAAATGTAGTTTTTCACTCTCCCCCAGGAAAAAGGGATTAAGAAGCAACAGGAATAGGAGGATGTTTTATACCCCGACGAGCTTGAGTAAGAACTTGAGCAATATAACTCCAAGGGTCAACTTTTCTTAGACGACAAGTTTCAACAACACTTAAAATAGAGCAATAAGCTAAACTGCCTTCAGTAGTGCGAGTCCCATAGCTAATACGTCGGGCAATGACAGCATGTCGCATGTGCCCGTTCTGCCTCATTATTAGTCGGCGGTAATTGCGGATTATAAAAACACGCAACCACTGCATCCCAATCGGCTAAAATCTCCTTTGCTAGAGCTTTTAACTTGGTATGCTCGACGGATGTAGCCAATCGGCAGACTCGATAAAGGCGAGCGGGGTTTGAGTCGGTCTCATCCTTATCCCCGTCGCCAGTAGCAAGCGAATGTATCAGTTCCCTCAGTTCTTCTAATAGCCACTGCCCCAAATCGGCTACTTCCTTATCTACTGCCTGCGTTAAGGCGATCGCTTTGCGGATAAGATGAGCTAAACAATGTTGGCGTTTAGGATAATTAATATAAGCCCCATAGCCATCTGTTACTAGCCATCCCACAAATGCGTGACTTATCAACCGCAGTAATTCTTCTTTGCGACGACTACCGATGTGGTAAACCGCAATTGTACTTGTAATTGCCACCCATAACCAGCAATACTTGCCTTTCTCGTACCAGGGTGTTTCGTCAAGGTGGATTATTTCCGCTGATTGTAATTCTTCAATTAATTCCTCAACTACCGGGGAACAAGCTATCCCTACTTCTCGAATACACCTATCTATTGTTCCAACACAAAGCGATACTCCCACCCAATCATTCAACAACTCTCTAATCTTGGGTCGAGACATTCGATATCGTACCGCCAGAGACGCACTAAACGTTGCCAACGAATGTACCTATCTGTTCGCCCTGAACAATTTTGGTGAGGTTATCCTTGTTGCTGACGTCAAAAACAATGATGGGAACATCGTTTTCCTGGCAAATCGTGAAG
>JANNFJ010000930.1:0-2379 GCA_031379725.1 Calothrix sp. OTE_75_metabat_31 | reverse complement strand
ATTGCATCTGCTGAACTCGATTTACAAAAACAGCTTAATGGTAGAATTACGGCGAATGCACCAGCTTTGGTGTTAAGTGCGACATCCAATTCAAATCAGTTAGCTAGGGAATTACAACTTTCGGGTTTTAGTGCGGGGTTGTTTACCTATGCTTTAACGCAATATCTTTGGGAAATGCTGCCGGCAACTACGGTGCAAATCAGTTTGGCACAAGTTAGTACTGCGATGCAACAATTGGGTAGCAACCAAAAACCAAGTTTGTTGAATAGTCAAATAAATCAAGCTAGCGCGACATTTAATTATAATTTACAAGGAAATAATCTGATTGGTGCAGAGGGAACAGTTACATCTATCGAAGATGATAGTAAAACTGTGCAGCTATGGTTGGGAGGAATCGCACCACAAATACTCGAATACTACAGTGCAAACTCACAGTTTACCCTATTACCCAGTCCTGTAGGGGCGGGGTTACCCCGCCCTGACCCTAATTTAGGGTTACCCCGCCCTGACCCTAATTTAATATTGCGATCGCGTAGTGGTTTGACTGCGAAGACTACAGTTAACAATACCCAGAATCTAAATCCCCAAGTTGGACAACTCGTGCGTGAAGTGGTGCGGGTGTTACCTCGAAATATTAATTTACATATAGCCCTGGGAAAAAGTTTAGAAAGAATTGAACGTGTCGATGCAACCAGCGCTTTTGCAAATTTGACCCGCTACAAAAGCGTTGTCGCAGGTGAACAACCCGCAGATTATATATTTGGTAAATTAAGCGAAGCGAAACCGACTTCATCTACATCCACGCTATCTTCTCCCAGCAGTTACGGATTATTTTCTCTGGGTGGGGAATTAATTCCTAACACTGCAGGTGAACCGGGAGAAGCGGTAAAAGTTGCAGTGCAGCGTCTAGTGCCAAAACTCAAAACTCTACTTGCAGCCAAATTATGGCGAATTACAAACAACGAAACTTCGTCACAGTTGGATGTTAATGTAACTCTAGAGGTAATTAATGGCAGCAATCAGCAAGTGGTCATGCAACGCCAAACAGCCTCACTAAAAAGCGATCGCAGCCAAAAGTTCGCTGCTTCTTCAATTCCTATCGGTAGTAGGATGCAAATTCGAGTTGAAAATAAATGCTCAAATGCTCTTTATCTAATGCTATTAGGTTTGGATAGCAGTAAGAATGCCTTTGCATTATATTCTTGGCAAAAAGCTATCGATACAACTACCCCACCAACTCCAGCAGCGTTACAAAATATCATTATCGAACCAAACTCAACTATTGCATTACCTCAAAACATTCCTGGGTTTGAATGGATATTGCAAGGACTTAGCGATTTGTATGAAACTCATCTAATTTTTAGTACTGTACCTTTTACCCAAACCCTTGCTGCTTTGAATGCAACTAAGCTAACCCAAGCTGAACAACCTCGGATTATGCCATTATTAAATCCTTGCGAAGTCACTCTAGCGATTTTACAGGATTTACATAATAACATCCATGACACCACTGTTGAGAAAAAAGAAACGAGTGACGCTTATATATGGGATACAAATAATTGGGCAAGTTTAAGTTTTGTTTTTCAAGTCGTCTAACATAGTGGGCAACGAAAAAACCCCGATTCTAATTGTCTTGCTAGCGCTATAGTTAAATACGCTTGGTGTTAAGAATGAAATCCCCCCAACCACTCTTAAAAGTAGGGCTGTTTCATTTTTCAGAGAAAATAAGTTTAGCGCACAGTATTGTAGGGGCGGGGTAACCCCGCCCCTACGACTAACCCAAATTCAAACGATAATTTAGGTAGAGACGTTACATGTAACGTCTCTACCTGATTATGCAATTTAAATTAAAACTTGTAACTCATCACCTGAATTACACTAGTATCACCTAAACTCCCAGCCTTCACAGAAATAGTGTCACTATTATTACGACGTACCGTCATCCCCTGCATTATATTTAAAAATTCGTCCAACGGGGCAATATCACAGGTTTTCTCATCCGCAGCTTGTGTCCGGTAATGAGTTGGTATTACTAATTTGGGATTCAGTGCTTGTACAGCTTGCTTTGCTTCTTGGGCATTGTAAGCTTTTTGACCGCCACCCACGGGTATCAAAGCAATATCAGGTCGCCCCATTAATACCCTTTGTTCAAAAGAAATCGGTGCTGCGGGTGCCCCCAAATGCGTAATATTTACACCTGCCTGTTTCCAACTCCAAGCGGTATTAATCCCGAATTGTTTCCCACCTTTACGGTCGTGGTCAATGCCAATCCCCTGGAATTTCATACCCTTAAATTCATAAGCACCCGGTTCATAAATCAACTTGGGATTTCCAGGTAAATTTTCTACTGAACCTTCATCAAGCAGTTGACTGCTAATT
>JANNFJ010000888.1:0-10174 GCA_031379725.1 Calothrix sp. OTE_75_metabat_31 | reverse complement strand
CAAATAATCAACCGACTTATCAACAAGTTGTACCACAACTCGTATCTAAAGCCCCAAATCAAAATCGTCCACTAAATTTAACAATCTCGGTCGATAGTCCTGAATTTCTACTCGTCAAAGTCGGACAAGAAATCAAAAAGGGAGACGTAATTTCTGATAACAGTTTGGAGCGATCGCGCCTAGATAAACAACGTAAATCCCTACTCCTGCAAATTAATAATCTCAAAACGAAAACGATTCCCACTCCGACCGAACCCAAAAAGCCGCCGGTGTTAGTACCGTTACCCAGTGCTAATTTCTTGGAGGAAAGTGCCCGAATTGCCCAGGCACAACTCAAACTCCAACAGGCACAACAGACGTTAAAAAGCCGTACTCCGTTGTTACAAGCCGATAACCTGGAGAAGCGCTCGGATGTAGAAAATGCTGAATCGGCGAGTTCTCAAGCGTCGGAGAAAGTGAAGGAGCAAGAAGAATTACTCAAAAATATGCAGGACATGCGGCTCGATACACCGATTATTCGTCACGAGGAAGCCAAGCTCAAGTCGATTCAGTCGGATATGAACCAAGCGAAGTCGGCATTAGGACGCGAACAAGCTTCTTTGGATGCCAGCGCGATCGCGTCGAGTCAAGAGTTGCAAAATTTACAAGTTGCGGTGCAGATTGCTCAATCAAATTTACAAATGGCAACAAGTCAGTTAGAAACAGCAAAATCAAACCGCAAACTGTTAGAGTACCGAGCCTCCATCGAAGCCACGATGCGGGTCGAGCAAGAAAACCAATTTTTATTGAGTTACTCGCAGCAGCAGCAACAATACGCTCAAAGTGTACGCGACAGAGATTACCAATTCGCCCAACTACAAATTCAACTTTCAGCGATTGATGACAAACTTGCCCAAATTCCTGTAGTGCGATCGCCTAGAGACGGATATGTGAGAAAAATTAAACCTTGGACTGGCAACAATGGTAAATACACAACGATTATTACTATCGCTTCTACTCCTAACACTCAACCCAAGGGGAGCATTAGCTCAAACTCAACTCCCAGTACCAACATCACCAACTCCAAGCAGTAGTCAAATATTACCACCTCCACCAGCCTCACCAAATCAACCAAACCAACCAATACCAACACCAAGTAGTGCTGACGTTCAACCTAGCAAAAAGACCGAAGAAACTCAAGATGACCAAGAAAGCGAACAAGCCGAAGCACAAGTCGATACGGTAGTACCCAAAACCGAACAAAACCCCTTCGCCAAACCCGATATTGATAAATTAATCCAGCAGCAATTCAACGAAGATATGTGGCGAGTAATGCGCGGTGGTTTACCTTGCCTCGAAACATCCGCTAATTGCTTGCAACAGTTGCAAGAAAGAGCGATCGCTCAAAGTCCGTTACTTAAAGAAATCGATACCCGTATTGGAGAAGCTAACAATAAAATTAATGAAGCCAAAGCACGCAATCAAAAAAGTATTCAACTTAGCGTGCTAACACCAGCGCTGCAATATTTACTTGGCCCCACTCCGACTCCAGGGGCGAGGCAACCGCGTGGGATACTCGATAATTTGGGCGGATTATTTCGCGGGGATACCGGAATTATCAACGCCCTATTCAACGTAATTGGTATTCCCTTTTTTCAGGCAACAACTGGAGGGAATGCCGATGCACAGAGAAATGCGATCGCGGTTTCCGATATTCAGGTAAAAATTGCCGAACTTCAGCGGAGTCGGGCACAACTTGCGGATACGATTCGGGATAAGGTAGCCGTATCGCTAGTGAAATTCGATGAGGCGCGTACCCAGTATCAAACCTCTCAAATTGTCGGGATGCGTTCTACTGAGCAGTTTAAGATTTATGAACTGCGGTACGTGCGGGGTAATAGCGATACTGAGTCTTATTTGGCACGACAAAATCAGTTAGATAATCAGAAGGCGGCTGTTTACGAGTCTTGGGCGAAAATGAGGCGATCGCTGTTCGAGATTAAGTTGTTGGTGTTGAGTGTGAAGGAAGCGGAGATTTGAGGGGGTGTTAAACCTGCTTATAGTGTCGAAATGCTACAGAAGTTTTTAGGCGTTGAAACCCTTGATTTATCGTTAGGCGTTACTCGGCGATTTCATGCATTAAGCTACTACAATCCTCAATAAAACTCTTATGCAATAAGACTTTAAAGCTTAATCTTGTTTTCTGTTCTAATGATTCTCATACCTCAAATAGCGCACCCATTAAATAGCTAATACCTTGCCTTTATAAGTCCACTTGAATGGCTTCGCCATAGTATGATTAAAGTAGTCAACAAAATCTAATATCCGTTTTTTCAGATCAACAATTAATTTTGATTACTGAATTGCTTTAGCAATCGAGATTAATTGTTAGAAAACTTAACGCATAAGAATGCAATCCTATTCCTAAGATTCCTTACTTGCTAAGAGGTAATACAATGTCTAGTGATTACAAAGACAAACATGCTGCTGGCAAATATGCTAATCCTGTATCTAAATTTCTAGTAGACCGTATTGAACGAATTAATTCATTAGTAAAAGATTTTACTAATGAAAAGGTAGAAGATACACAATTTTCATCTAAAACAGAAGTTGCAACTGTTGATTATTCAAGTTTAAAATTAAAAGAATTGACTTTAGTTGAAAACATTTCCATAAATATAAGTAAAACCTTTTTTCAGGCAAAAGATAACGGCTTTGAAGCCAAGTTAAAAATCAACACTTCTTATGATGAATATTTCTGGAGTTTTTTAGATTATGAAACTCAATGGTTTCAAGAAGAAATTAAATCTATCGTAGAAAGGGAAGTAATAAATCCCTACTTAAGAAACAAAATAGAAAGCTTGGGGGCTGATGGAATTAATGTGTCTGTTAAACGAGGCAGTATAGAGATTTACATCGGTTTTTTTGTAACTACTGCGACAATTATTGCTGCTTATCCCGCTATTAAAGACATTTTTCAAGATGTAAAAGACCCTTTGAGTGAATTAGGTAAAAGTATAAAGGAACTTTTACTATCTCTGGTTGAAGAGTTCAAAAATTTATGGGCTGAGGCAAATGCCTATATTAAAAATACTAATAAACCTAATATATCAGAGGAATTGAAAGATGAAGTACTTGTAAGTATTAAAACTTATCTTGTTAGTAATCGTCAGAGCAATATTATGAAAGAGTTTAAGTCTTGGGGAACAAAAGCTAGTGACCTAGAGAAAGCAGCTTTTTATGAGCAAATCTTAACAGAAGCATACAATTTGAGCTTACAATTACCTAAAGGTAAAACTCGTAAGCAAGAAATTTATAATGTTGTTGGTGAAATTATTCAAGCATGGCTTTCTGCTGGTGGTACATTTCCTCAATCAGTGACAATTTAAGGTCAAGATAGTTGGGACGGTCGGAATAGTCGGATTGGTTGAAGCGATACTCCCAGAGGGAGTCGCTTGCGCGATGGTCGTTGGCGAAGCCTGCCCAAAGGGCTTAGACCCGCCGAAGGCGATCGCAATTGCACTTTTCGGATTAAACCCCACAGGAAAATACAAATTACCCTTTACACATGACAGCGGTTTCCCTTGGGGAAGGGAAAGAACCGCAAACTCCCCCCTCCCCCCAGTTACAGTCGGCAAGTTCAACGATGTGGCTGTAACATTTCTTAATACTGCGTATCCACAAGCGTTGACGCTGACTTGACGAGTGGTTTTATGGTTGGGGAAAGCTAGAGCATAAGGTGTATTGGAGGATTTACGAACTGCGATTCGCGTAGCGATCCCTCCGGGAATCGCTCCATCGGGTGTTTTGAAATTATTGGGATAGCTGCTTATCCCAGTGCAATTACCAGTCAGCGTGCGGACATCGGTAATAGCGCTTGCATCAATAATTTGCCCGTCAACAGAAAAAATCGAGTTAGTGCGAACTACCAATAAACCGCAGTCGTTGGATGCAATCTTCGTAGCGCTGACTTGTCAGTTCGCTTTTACTTAAAAATCAAATATTAAGGATCTGCATTGAACGCAAATCCTTGGTAAAAACCAGAAAAGGTGGGTTTCCCCACCTCTCGTAGCTTATTAATACATTCAAAAAGCTAACTTCAAATTAACAACTTCCTTCTTGTGGCTTCACTGCTTGAATGGTTTTCAGGGAATTAAACTCGACTACTCGTTTAACAGCATCTTGTGGTTCAAAATCTAAGTCTATTTGTTGACAAACTGATTCCTCAATCCACACAATACGGCTAACGCAAAATTGGTCGAGATTGTCACGAATCTCATCCTTGTTGCACTTGAGAGCTTCTGCGAGTTTCTTCGCATCCATACTGAAAACAGCGCGGTAAATTGCGTCTGTAACGTTTTTATAAATCCAAGTACGGTAGTTGTCCGATACTTCTGAGTGACGTTCCAAGTATGCTTTGATTGAGTCGGTTAAAGTGCGTCGAGCTATCTTCCTCTTCAATCGTTCGTTGTATTCTTCAAGAGAGCGTTGTATCCCGAAAGCAGCGTCAGCCCGCCGTTCGATTGTTTCTATCATGCAAGCAATTGCTATCGCCTGCGCTTTTAAGTTACCAACTCTAGCTTCTTTAGCCCAAAATGCCATAGCGACCTCTATGGGTATAGCAGACACTTTGACGTTGTTGCCCTCGATGTGAATTTTCCCGGAACGAAATTGCTTATGGGGTAAAGCTTCTGGAGCTTTAGAGGCAAGAAAATCCCGGAACGACCTTTCAGGCTTTTCAACCGCTTGCTCTACCTGAGTCTGACTAAGCCTGTACTCATTATCTGGTAGTTGAAATACGTCAAGCTCAATGTCGCCCAAGTTGATTGTTGCGCGAACTGCTTTTATAGTTGTCATGTTGACCTCAACTTTTGGTTAACAAGCGATCGCTCTCTGGGTCTCAATCAGTAGCGATCGCTTCTTATTTTCTATTATAATATTACTGAGTAATACTCGATAGTATTTTAGGGTATTATTTACATAACTAATACACCTCAAGCGATACTGTATGTACTGCGTTGAGTATTTTATAGTGCCTGAAAAAATGAGTAGAACGAGCGTAACTATTCCCGAATCACTGCTGGCATGGTTTCAAGATTACTGTAAGAAGCAAAAACGCTCTGTGTCAGCACAGATAAGCTTCATGATTGAGCAATTAAAAGACCAAGAAGAGAGGGACAAATAACAATTCCACTAGTTAACCTGTTGTAACTATGATCGCTATGGAGCAAACAAACACAACCAAAATGCTGACTCTCCGCGATTATCAGCAGGATTTAGTATCGCAAGCAACAAACGCTTGGTCAAATGGAAAGCGATCGCTCCTCCTCCAACTCAGCACCGGGGGTGGCAAAACCATCATCTTTGCTGCGATCGCTTCCGACTTCGCATCAAAACAAGAAGGAGTGCTGGTGGTTGCTCACCGCGAAGAGTTGATTTTACAAGCAGCGTCCAAATTGCAAGTAGCAACGGGGTTAACACCGGGTATTATTAAAGCTGGCTACAAACCCGTCGATTCATTGGTGCAAGTAGGTAGCATTCAAACTTTGGCGCGTCGTAAAAATTACCCACCTGCCAAGCTTGTAATTGTTGATGAAGCTCACCATGCCTCTGCCGCAAGTTATCGCAATTTACTTTGTGCTTATCCTGAAGCATTGATTTTGGGAGTAACGGCAACGCCCAGGCGGGAAGATGGCTACGGGTTGCGCGATGTATTTGATGAATTAATTTGCTCGATTAGCACCAAAGAATTAATCGCCCTTGGGTATTTAACCGATTACAAATTAATCGCCGGGTTTAAATATTCCCAGCACAAAGTCCCCAAACAACGCGATTTTACGAAAAAAGAACTCGCACAAGTCGCCCAAGACTATAAACCCGAAGAAGTTTTAAGACAGTGGAATAAGTTTTGTTACGGTCAAAAAACTGTGATTTTTGCTGTTAATGTTTTGCACTCGAAGGCGATCGCTTCCCAGTTCCAATCGGCGGGTATGGCGTGCGAACACCTTGATGGAGAAACACCCGCAGATGAACGTAGAGAGATTTTGGATAGGTTTAGGAGTGGGGAAACGCAAATTATTACCAACTGTGCGATCCTTACTGAGGGGTTCGATTGTCCCGACTCGGAAGCTGCGATTATTGCTCGACCGACTACAAGCGTCACGTTATGGTTGCAGATGATCGGGCGTGTTTTACGTCCTGCCCCCGGTAAAAGTCACGCGACTATTATCGACATGACCGATAACTGGTTTCGGTTGGGTCGCCCTTGCGATAATCGAGAATGGAGCCTTGACCCGGTATCCTGCGACCCCGATACAATTGGCACGCGCTGCTGTCCTAGTTGTCACCACGTATTTAAACCAATGCCCGCTAAAGTGCGGACTTTTGAGTGTTTTAATGTTAAAAGTACTGAATTTGTTACTACTTACGAAGCCGATTGCGCTAACTGCGGCGAATCCTTTCGGTGGGTATTAGAAGGCGGTCGAATTAATGAAAGTGAGGGAGTACCAACAATCGTCCCCAATTCGAGCATCGAATGGAAAGAAGTTCCACCAACGATTCGTCCATCTTTACTGCATCCTCTTATCGAACTTAAAAAGCGCAAATTACGGCTCTTCAGTACTTATGGAGCCAAAATAGAAGTAATAAGAAGTTGGATGTCTAAGCATCAAGATGTAAGCTTAGACGAAATTAAATATGCCATTTCTATATTAGAGTTGGGTTATTCCGAAGCACCCGTCATCAGTTATTTAATGGCAATTATCACCACTAAAATGCGGGAAGCCAAGGATTGGGATAGTGTCACTAAACTAATGTCCCATCGCTCCACTGATGTTAAACAAGCTGTGTGGAATAAATTAACCAAGAGTGAAAAGTATAAATTCAATACTTGGAAGCGCGAGTATAATCAACAACTCGATATTTGGGCGGCTGAAGATAATTTGAATGCTATAGCGTTGGATTTGGAAGCTTGTACAACCTTGGATATGGTTTGGCAGTTGTGGCATATTTATAACAAAGAAGCGATTAGACTGGCATCACAAAGGTTAGTTGGTGAAAAAGGCGACAAAATTCGTGCTTTGATACAAAAAATTGATACTTTTACTTGAAAATCGACGGTTATAACTGCGATCGCTATTTTTTATAACATGGTATTTGTATTTCTAATCGTAATCATTAACTATTATCAATGCTTTACCGTGTATAGCTACTTAATAGTTCCAGTAGCTATATATGAATGGTAATAGACATCTTCGAGTTCTAAACAGTATGTGTTTAACATTTTAAGTTCTCTATTGAAGGACTTGAATTACTACGGACAACCCGTATGTATAACGATCGGGAAAGCACAAAACCCCATTACTGAAAGTCATTTTCCATATTGCAGTTGTAGTAGTTGCTACTTCTGGTGCTTTTAATTTGACAGCGATTTTTACTAGCTCCCCTGGTAAGGTTTTGGAGATTTTAACGCGAGATTTAGAAGTGATTAAAGCAAGTCCAGTCAAAGCTCCCAGGCGTTTAAGATATCTATTGTCCCAGATGACATTCCCAGCATTACGAATTTCCCAAACTTTGGTAAACTCCTCACCAGGCTGCATAATAGTTCCATCAGGAATCGTAACATCACCTACGAATTCGGAGCAATCAATTGACTTGTTGCTAAAGTTTGATAAGCCATCAACCGATACTTTTGGCAAGATTATGAAAGGTATTTGGCTGTTAAGTTTCGTCCAATCAACTACATTTTCCCAATTAACTCCCAGAGCATGGCAGTAGGCTACAAATACTTTGCCAGCAATAGAATCTTTTCCCATTAGGAAGCGCCGCCAGCTACCTTCGTTGATTCCATCAGCATAAATTCTCCCGTTGCAAGCATCTATCGGCCAGTTTTGTGTGGGTTCTAGTATCTTACTCGCTGCAATTAAGGGTGCATCATTTTTTTCAGTATCTCTTATCCAACACTTTAGTTTACAGCAATCTCTGATTATTTTTAATCCCTGTTGAGAAGAAGAAAATTGCCTATCCATATTTTGTCTTTTTTGGCAAGGATCAAATTTATATAGTACTTGCTTTTAACTGATCCTAGCAATTTGGGAATACAAAAGATTACGTTAATTGCATAGAGAGGAGATATTGCTCTCTAATAATATATTTCGGAGATGTGTAAAAATGAAGACCAAACTCTTAAGTGCGACTACTATTTTTTTATGGCTGTTAGTTGGATCTCAAGAAAATGCTCTAGCGCAACAAGAAGAAAGATTTAGAATTACTTTAGAGAAAGACCCTAGCTATTGCATGGATGTTGCAAATGGAGTAATAGCAAATGGAACGCCAATTCAAATTGCAAAATGTAAGGAAAAAAATCACCCAGCACAAACATGGATTAAGGGCGATTGTGATGATGGATCGCCAAAAGAAGCCTTATGTAATAGTCAATTTCAGCTTTCAGCATATCCTAAGTATTGCTTAGATTACAAGTATAGTAAAGAACCTCCAAAACGAGATGGTTCAACAACATTACAATTGTGGCAATGTAAAGATGCTAAAGATGGCGATGCTGCTTATTGGTCTTGGAGTTTAGAAAATAATGGCGACCCTCAAAAGTACTCTAATTATTCGGGAGTTTATCCTATTCATAAAGGTGGCTTTCGTATACGAGCAGCAGTTCCGAAAAACGAGCTTAGAGAAGGAACAATAGTACGATTGCTAGAAGATGAAGATAATTGGCGTTTCTGGAAACAACAAGCTCTAAATCAATTTTAGAAATTAGTTGCAAAACTAATTGTTATATACGCTCACTGGTAGCTGTACCAGTGAGAAGCTACCCGCGTCACCGCACTATTGTTGCGAGGAAATAAGAAGTGGAGAAGGGAAGGTGCATTTGTCTGAAACATTGCCTGACTAACAAAACGGTACTTTCCCCACTGCAATCTCCGGTAACATCCCCCAGCTTACTGGTAAAGTCAACCCCTGCCGACTTACTAAAAAATTCGCTGCGTTACCAAGTTGCGATCGCTCGGCAACTAAACAAGCTTTACTAGTGACTGTATAATTTTTCTTCAAAACAAGATTGGCAGCATTAGCAACAGTGTAAGTTCCTGGTGGAATGCTGCTAATTATTAGTTTTTCCCCACTTCTCGCCGCCTGCGGTTGTGCGGTCTGGGAGTTAATAACAGTGTTGGAATTATTGGTAGTTGAATTTGAAGTTGAATTTGAATTTGAATTAGTGGTTTGATTGCTGGTTGTATTTGTACCAGCAGCAATACCCCTACTTGTGGCTGTAGCCATCGCACTACGAGGATTAAAACCCACAGGAAAATATAAATTCCCCCTGACACACGCTAGAGATTTACCTTGGGGTAGGGATGCGATCGCAAAATCCCCTCTCCCCCCGGTTACAGTTGGTAGGTTCAGCAATGTAGCTGTAACATTTCTTAATACTGCGTAACCACAAGCATTGATGCTGACCTGACGGGTAGTTTTGTGGTTGGGAAATGCTAGAGCATAGGGTGTGTTTAATGATTTACGGAGTGCGATCGCTCCATCGGGGGTTTTGAAATTACTGGGATAACTGCTCATCGATGTGCAATTACTCATCAACGTGCGGACATCGGTAATAGCGTTCGGGTTAATAATTTGACCCTCAACAGAAAAAGCGGAGTCGGTACGAATTACCAATAAACCACACTCGTTGGATGCGATCGCTTTGACCAAATTACCAACAGTTCCAACTTCCACACTACTATTTGGCTGCAAGCCATACAAAAATATCGCACCAGTAGAATCCTTGAAAACTGCTGCACTTTGAGCGTTAACCCGCTGTGAAATTGAAGTTAGAAGTAATACACCTAAACTAATCTTGACAAGGTTGAATAATTGAGACATTTGCTGTAATTACCGGATTATCGGGATTTCCGCGTTTATAAATGACAAAGTTAGCGGGGCTATCTTCATACTTAGCGCTCCAATTAAAGTTAGGAAATTTCGCTTTACCTAACTCATCTGAAGTTGCGAAAGAATCAAATATTTCATCATCCACATCAACGTCATAATCTGTATTAGGTTCGAGCGAGAATGTAACCAATTGCGAACCAACCTTACACATACGCTGCCCCGTTGGCGGTTTTGGTTCTGGTGGTGGTTCTGGCGGTGGCGGTGGTACTGGAGGCGTGGGGGGTGGCGGTGGCGGCGGTGC
>JANNFJ010000863.1:0-2253 GCA_031379725.1 Calothrix sp. OTE_75_metabat_31 | reverse complement strand
ATACTCAACTGATCTGTACTCTTTCCAATATTTCTCTAGTACATCTATTAAATTATCAGGAAGAGGAACTTGTCTATCCTTATTTCCTTTAGCTTGGATTATATTAATAACCATTCTACTTCTATCAATGTTAACCCACTTTAAATTTATAAGTTCTGAAACTCTTAATCCGCAAGAATAAAGTAGAGCTAAAATTGCTTTATGCTTCTTATTAGTACATACGTTAAACATTCTTTGTATTTCATCTACAGATAGAACTATTGGCAGTTTCTTGTCGGCTTTTGGATAAGGAATCTTATCAATCTTACTAGGCATACCTACAGTTAATTGATAAAACGACTTTATAGAGCAAAGATTATGCTTTCTAGTATTTATTGTATTAAAAGTTAATAGATACTCTTTAATCTCTTGAGTAGGAACTTCTTTTGGTTCATTATAACAATCAAATTTAATTAAAAATGACTTTACGCACGAAACGTAGTTATTAAAAGTTGCTTCACTATTGTATTTTAGTTTACAATCAGTCGAATATCTATCTATCCATTTTCGATAATTCATTTTTAAAGTATTGATTTTATTAGTGATTAAAAGTAATTCTTACATATAATAGTTACAGGTAATAAAAAATGGCTATTGAGCATCTGTCTTATCAAAAACTTTTATCTGTTTCCAAAATATATCTATGTATAAAAATTTCTTTGATACATTCACTCCGAATAACGCATTGTCAATGTTAATCGGCTTAAATAATTCCAAGTGTATCAATTCAAATATGAAGCCGTTGTAACAGTTCCATTCTGTATTTATGATTGTTATTCTATTCATCTTTTTTAGTTTATCGTTTAGCCATTTTTAACTACCTGTAACACCGTATTGTATGCCATGCGAAAAGCACGGCAACAATACTTTTTCGTTATAAGCAAAATTTAAAAATTGCCTACGCTCCGTTCTCATCAATCAGTTTGTCAATTATTAGCATCATTACATTAGCAAAACGCTCATTATGTTGTTCTTTCACAGCATCGGTTAGCATTTGCATAAAGCGAATTTGCACTTCTTTAGGCGAGTTATCCCACCTATTTAATAGTTCGCCTAAAAACAGGTCTTTGTGTGCTTTAGTCAATTCGCTTTCTTTTAGCGTTTTCAACACAAAGTTCTCTTTTCCATCAGGCGAAAAGCCATAATGTTCTGTTACTTTAAATAGTTTTTCATCCATCGCAATAATTTTTAAATTCAGCTTATAACACAGGGTTGTAAGCAATAAAAAGTGCCATTTAGTTTATCGTTAATTTGAAAGTTCGCAGTAGGCACTTTTAACTGCTACAACCCTCAACCGTTATACGTCAGTTTGTCCAACGCACTCAATCAGTACATATTTAATCTTAGCACTATCAAAATTAGCCCCGTTAAACCAACTTGTATGCTTTGTTTCTATTGCAAAATCCTTAATCACAAAGTAATCACCTACATTTAATTTTGATAGGTCAACATCTTCTATTTTTATCTTTTCAAACATAATTTTAGTTTTAAATCCTCCCAAGCAAACCGAACGTATAACACAGTATTTGCGTCAGTTTGGGCAGTAGTGCCAGTATCAACATTTGTGCTTTTATTTTCCATTTGTATAAATTTTAAAGTTTTGTTTTTCAAATCACAAACCGAACGCAAATACTCGGTCCGTTACCACTCATTTTGCTTTTTCCAACGCACGCATTAGGTTGTAAGCCACAAATCCTTCAAGTTCTTCTACTAAATTATCGGGCAAATCAGTTTCATCAGAAAAACTACATCCTTCGTATCTTGCACCTGTATTAGTTGGTATGCACTTTTGAACATAAGTTTTGCCCTTATATTGTAGTTCAATAGTGACTTCTTTGCTTGTTGCTGTAATTGTAATTTTGCTCATTTTATGTTTATTTTTAAGTTAATATTTTCTTCATCCACCCACGCAAAACGAAGTTAGGCGAAATGCTTTCGTATCTTGTTGCATAGTGCATCTATTTCAGCATTGTGGTCATCTGCGCCACAATTACAATCTTTGCCCCATCCATCGTTAGCACATCCTTCTTCGTGCTTCGGGCAACTATACCAAGTGTCCTCACAGTAATTGTGGCTTTGTTTATTCGCTTCTAACCAAGTAATCACTTCGCCTAACAATAAATTACAAGCCATATTTTTATTGGCAAGTTCGTCTGTGGTTTTAGTTTCGTTTTCCATATTTAAGTTTGTCTGTTAATTAAATTTCGTTTTCAA
>JANNFJ010000803.1:0-2384 GCA_031379725.1 Calothrix sp. OTE_75_metabat_31 | reverse complement strand
ATCTGCCATTGCTGCGTCGCAGGAGGGGGGATGCTTCGATTTTTTTGGTTGCTCCCTGAAAACTCCCGGTTTCAAATAAACTTCGACAAATTTGGACGTAGCGTAAAGGTTGTTTGCGGATTAGTTCAAATACAATCGAAGCAGGCCCGCAAAATGGTTGTGCCCCTTGGTTGATTTTAAAGGCATTATTGAGACGCTCGCGCATTTCACTTAAAAGCTGCTTTTTCTCTACACTTGCCCATACACCGGGAGTTGAGGAGTTTTCAAAGTTGGTGACGGCATCGAGAACGCTTTTGTTTAATAACTGGGAGTTCATAAATATACGTAGGTAGAAATAAAATTACTGTTTAAATAATACTTATTTCTACCCGCCGCAATTCATTAATTACAGAATTTTTCGACACATCGCACGAAAATTTCTACACCCATTGCTAAGGCGGTTTCGTCAAAGTCAAAGCGCGGATGGTGGTGCGGATAGGCTAAATTTTTGGACTCGTTGGCGGAACCAAGGAAGAAGTAACAGCCCGGTACTGCTTGTAAAAAAAATGACATGTCCTCTGCACCCATTGTTTGGCATTCGGGGACAATACCTAAAGGAGTTTCTACAACTTCCTGAGCGGCTGTACGGACGAGTTCGGCAATTTTGACATCATTAATAACTGCCGGATATAGCGACCAGTAATTTAAATCGTAATTCGCACCGTGACTTTGACAAATTCCACTGATGATTTGCTCGACGCGAGTTTTGAAAAAGCCTGCTAGTGCCGGGTTAAAGTAGCGAACAGTGCCGCTCATTCTCGCGGTATCAGCGATGACATTACGTTTCGTACCTGCATGGAGTTCGCCGATAGTAACGACGGCTGAATCAATGGGATTGACGTTGCGGGCAACTATTGTTTGTAAAGCGTTAATAATTTGGGCAGAAACTACCACCGAATCAATGGTTTGATGGGGCATTGCGCCATGTCCGCCTTTGCCTAAAATTGTACAGTCGAAGGACTCAACTGCCGCCATCAACGCACCGGGACGTACACCTACGGTTCCCAAAGGCAAGTTATTCCACAAATGCAATCCAATAATTGCGTCAACATCGGGGTTTTTAAGAACTCCGGCTTCAATCATTGGTTTTGCCCCACCAGGGCCTTCTTCGGCAGGTTGGAAGATAATTTTGACAATACCTGCGAAACTGTGACGATTTTGCTGTAAATAAAAAGCAGTACCCAGCGCGATCGCAGTATGTCCGTCATGTCCGCAAGCGTGCATCAATCCATCGTGTTGCGAACGATACGCTACTTCATTGAGTTCCTGAATCGGCAATGCATCCATATCGGCACGAATTGCTAACGTCGGGGCGGGGTTCCCCCGCCCATCGCCTTTAATGATGGCAACTATTCCCGTTTGGGCAACACCTGTTTGATGCTCAATCCCCCATTCTTGCAATTTACTACTAATAAATTGAGCAGTAAGTTGTTCTTTAAAGCCCAATTCGGGTTTTTGATGAAGTTGTCGCCGCCATTCGATAATTTGGGGATGTAGGTTGCGTATTGAAAGACGAATCCGCGATAAATCGACGTTATTAATACTGGGAAAAGTAGAAACCATTTTTGAACCCTGATGATTAAAAGATGCTAACCGTAGGATAAGCGACCCGCTTGTCTTTTGTCCTTGGTCTTTTAGACCCTCCGTGCCGGCAATGCTTATTTAGGCTATGTTCATACTTCCCAGTTTAAACTTTTTCAAAAAAATATTCGTTCTAAATCGAGATTTGAAGCAACTTGTGCTAACTTATCCAAATCGTTTGGGTTTTCCAGATACGGTAAACAACCGAGAATGGGGATATTGGTGAGCGATCGCATTAATCTATTTGGCGACCAATTCTCGATTTCCTCTTCTGTACGCGCTTGAGTACAGTTAAGAACAATACCCAATAAATTGACGTGAGTCATTTTTGCTAAAGCCACATTTGCTACAGCCTGCGAGATCGCACCTAACCGAATCGGCACTACTAATATTGTTGGCAAACGCCATTCGGCAGCGATATCAGCTACGGTTAATTCATCGGTAACAGGGGAACCCAGACCGCCTAAAGCCTCAATTAAGACAAAATCGCGCTCTCGTTGCAACTTAGTTAGTGCTTGCCAAACCACCCCCAAATCAACTTGACGATTTTCTTTCATTGCGGCAATCGGTGGGGCTAGAGGTGCTTCAAAATACAGCGGTGTGATTTCTTCTGGAGTTTGCTGTAATGAAAATAATTTTTGGTAAGTTTCGCGGTCTCCCACACCCGACTGAATCGGTTTCATAATGCCCAAGCTGCGGTTTGTGCGATATTTTTGCCAATAGGCTACCAGTGCAGTTGTTAAAACTGTCTTTCCCGCTTCGGT
>JANNFJ010000793.1:0-4501 GCA_031379725.1 Calothrix sp. OTE_75_metabat_31 | reverse complement strand
GCATGGTCAAAAGCTGCAATGCCATGTACAACGCTTTGGTTTTGGAATTCAGAAATTGGTTGGGCTAGCGTACATCCTATCTTAGAAAAGCATGGTTGGCGCTATGTTAATTGTAATATTTGGAATAAAGGGAAAGGTCATATAGCGGGGAATGTTAATACAGAAAAAATTCGTAGGTTTCCTGTAGTTACAGAAGTTTGCGTTCAATATGTAAGAGAAGTTAAAATTAACTCACTTACCTTAAAAGAATGGTTACTTCATGAGTGGAAACGTTCGGGATTACCGTTGCGACGTGCAAATGATGCTTGTGGTGTTGTAGATGCTGCAACCAGAAAATATTTTAATCAAGGACATCTATGGTATTTTCCTCCTTCGTCCATGTTTGAGAAGTTAGCAAAATATGCAAATGAGCATGGTATTGCGGAGGGAAAACCTTATTTTGCTTTAAATGGGAATCAAATAACAGCGCAAGAATGGGGTAATATGCGCTCAAAATTTAAATGTCCATATGGCTTTTCAAATGTTTGGGAACGTCAAGCTTTACGAGGTGAAGAGAGGGTTAAAATCTCTTCGGGAAAAGCATTACATTTAAATCAGAAACCTCTTGATTTGATGAGTATGTTAATTGAAGCATCGAGTGATGAAAGAGATGTTATCTGGGAACCTTTTGGAGGACTTTTTACTGCATCCCTAGCATCTCGAAAATTACAGCGGAAAGCTTATTCGTGTGAGATTGACCCGGATTATTTTTATTATGGAGTCAAGAGATTTAATCAAGAAGTTCATCAATTGTCGCTTCTCTAATTTCTAAATAATCTTGTAAATATTTTCTAATGTTATCTTCGCTGCGACTTGATAGTAACCTATTCCATTGACCAATTTTCATATCAGATAATTCAATGTTATAAACACGTTGCTTAAATTCCTCAATACCTGAATGTGCAATTCTATCCATTTTTGCAAAATTTGTATCGAGTCTGTATTTATAGCGTATCAACAATGAGCGCAAAAGTAGCTGATACTCTCTAGTTGGTTTATAAATTTTTCCTTCACTACCCCATGAATCAACAATTACTTGAGCTTCTAATAATTCTTCTCTCGAACCTTGGAATTTATAACCACTGGTATTTGTCTGTTGTAAATTAGCTGTTCTCAAAGTTGTATCTTCTGGTTCAATAACAAGGTAATCTGGTGGATTATGGTAGTGAGTATCTCTAGCTATAGCTACCGATAAACCAGAAACAACACATACATCAAGAATTCTAGGTTTACCATAAATTATTTTTTCTGGTAGCCATGCCAGTATAGCAACATAAGTTTGGTCAAACTTAAAATGGTTTTGGCTATCTTTAAAACGTGCTGTTATCTCTGTTGCTAGTGGGAACCATGCTTTAATTTCTAACCCTGGTGTTGGTTCAATTCCAATGAAGATAGTATCTGGAAAACCTGGGTCTTGACTTTGCCATTTTCCAAACTCAGAAAAATCATTTTGTTTATTTAGAAATTCAACAGTATTGAATTCGATTAAATTGCCAAGTAGTGGTGACAGTTTGGAAATAACTTTGGCTAAATTTACCGCAGCATTTACGGATATAGGTTTAGATATATCTAGCACATCAAAGGTATGTCCGGATAAAGCATCAAGAGATTGAGATGCAATTTTAATAACTTCCTGTGTATTCACATTTTTTCGGTGACAAGCAGCGCAAAACTTACGCAAAAACTCTATTGTCTCACGTCAGCCCTTTTTTGACTTCGCCAATACATAGTATCCATTAATACTTACGCACGGATTACTAAAGAATTATGCGATATGCCTATGGTAAAAGCGATCGCTTTAATTCCATAGTAAACCTAGTCAATAAAAAGCTCCCACGGACTCAATTGAGTTAAGCAGTGGGAGTACAATTCGTTAAAAATCAGTCGTCAAAACGGATTGGGTTGAGTATTACGCTGTTTACCTATTCCGTTCACAATCTGACTATGACGAATGGCACTAAGTTAAAACACAGCCCTTGCCCTGACTTGTTCCCAGCCTCCGGGCTGGGAACCCATTCCCAGAGGCTCTGCCTCCAGAGAGATTAACGAGAGGCAGAGCCTCTCAAAGTTCATTCCCAGGCAGAGCCTGGGAACGAGACTACACAAGACTTTGAGCTTAACTTAGTGCCATTCCTGACTATGACTTAGTAGGGGTTGTAATTATGTCAATAGCAGGTACAGTACTACCCTGTTCATCGACCTTTGTTTTCACAACTGCGATCGCAAAGACCAAAAGACCAAATAGGGGTTTTGCCAGCACATCTGCAATCGTGTAACCAACCTGAACACCGACAGTCGCAGAGGCACCAGATATCCCCAGCATGGGTAAAAGGTATGCGATTGGGTAAACACCCCAAGAGAACAACAGCAGCAAGCGCATGTTGCGGATTAAGGTTTGTACAGCAGGAGGCTGACGCAGAAGTGACTTAGATAGTTCGACCCACAATACATACAGGATGTAGATGAAGGGAATCGTGCTGACTATACCCCAAATGATGCGAGTTGTCATATCGCTAGAAATCTCGCCGGGATAGCCTGTCGCAATCATTACGACCGAAGCCAGAACCAGTTTAATCAGTAAAGGTCTTGCCTCTATCAGGGGCAGAGCTAGGACTGCAACTGCCTCAACCAATAGCAGAGGCACAGTCAATAACCAATCCACATAGCGGTAGGCATCGTTAAACGGTGCCCCAGTCGCAGAATATATGCCATTCTGCAAACTGTAGGCAGCCTCCCAACTACTGAAAATCCGGAAGTAGTGATACCCTGCAATACTTACAACGATTGCGGAAACAAGTAGAGCTAGTCGATATCGTTGAGCAACTAGTCCTTGAGCGTTGAAAAAGAACAGCGCTGATGCGAACATTGCTGCGATCGCAAACGAGAAAGCGTTGTAAACCAAATTGAATTGGCCGCTTGTCAACGATACAATTGATAAGCGGTCTGAAATGTCACCCATTTCCAAGATTGCTCCTAAAAGAGCATTGGAGGGTATGGAAGAGACTGTAATCATTAACGTTGTCTCCGTGTAATAGCAATGAAGGGGAGTAAGCTAGAGTTAGGTTTACTAACTTGTGAATCCTTTGCTGTTCAAGCAGCTTTTCAACTCAATTTCTGCCTGACTCAATTTGGGATTAGACTTGAGGTTAAATATTCGCTCAAGCTGGTCGTCACCCATTTCATCCAAGGCCCGTTTGAGGCTAGGGTGACTAAGTTCTTTGGGTAAACAAGCGATGAAGGCAGTCAATCGATTGCTTTTAGCGACAGAATCGATAATTTGCGTCGGTGACCCTTCAGGTGTCTTAGTAGCAACAATAGGCACAGCTAGTGCCGGATTGGATAGTGCTGCTGGTAACCAAATTAAACTAATTAACAAGCTCGCAAACAGCGTGCGACCTAGTAAACTTACAAACCGATCGAAAGATGGACTGAAAACGCCAAAATTCAGCAGACCACGGTTCTTGATACTTGAGCGAGTGGTCATAACAGTCCTTTATAAAGTTAGAATCCGTTTGGAGATAGCTTTCAAAAAAAGCTTTCTCAAATTTAAACTGAATTCCGATGGAAAAACTCAGCAATCGGTAATTACCGACAGAACTAACGTCCTTTATTACGTTATGTAAATCAGTATAACAAATTATTTACATAATTTTACATATTTGAAAAATCATGGTGGTAGTAGTGCATTATTATTAGTGATGAGTACCTCATTTAACGGATTATTGCACCATCACAAAATACTGTTTTATTTCTAGGATTATTTGGTTGACGAAAAGCTCCCACCTGCTCGCATTAGGGAAAAGGTCAGTAAATCGAACAGTTTTTTAAAAGAGATGGAGCGCTGCTAACTGTAATTCAAAGTACATTTTTACTTAACTTTCTAAACCATAAATCTCCTATATCTATATATAGTTGTACTTGAAATAAGCGGATGTGCAGCTAGATTATATAGGACTAAAACGTAAAATACTTGTAATTCTATATACAAATAAAATACTCAACAGCTTAAGCCCCGCAACGCACTGCCTCCCCAACCTACAAGTAATCCAAAATCTACGCAGTATTGTAATACAGTGGATTCATTAATTTCATATTTCTCTGTGCGTCTGTGCGCCTCTGCGTGAGGTAAAAATAGTTAGATGGGGCAAACAATATCAGGGCGGGGAGACCCCGCCCCTACGGCATCAAAACTCGACTTGTAAATTAGCCATTAACTGCGTAATTGTTTCTGGATTTCCTAGCGAATAATAACCACCATTATCAGCAATTTTTTCAAAGCATCAGCCTTAAGTTGACACCAATGGCAGGATGCCTATCTTACGGTAGTTTTTGCAATGTTGTATAAATCGTGTGGGAATTTCTAAGTTGCCTCCGAAATGTACATGCAAATAGCTTGCATGTACTTGATGAATTTGCCAACCTTCGGATTTTTTGGGTTGTTTCGAGTCATACCCTTGCATGT
>JANNFJ010000788.1:0-4047 GCA_031379725.1 Calothrix sp. OTE_75_metabat_31 | reverse complement strand
ATATCATGCAGTTGTAATATCAAATACAGCCTAATTTATAAGTTTCAAAACTGACAATAATTAACGCTCGTAAGAGGTTTGAAGGAAGAAGGAAGAAGAATTTCTTCAAACCTCTTCCTATAGAGGTTTAAATCCCCATCGTCTATACGTTGAATGTTTTAAGTTGGGGTTTAAATCCACCTATTTAAACTAGCTTCTTCCTTCTTACGAGCGTTGTTTTAATTGATTAAAAAGTTGATTAAATCGGAAAAGCAAATAGTTGATTTTATGAGTTTTAATTAGTTATAATTTAAAGACCCCGCCATTAATGGCGGGGTTTAGGAGAAATTGAAGGCGGTGGTAGTAGTTGTCGAAAGTAACAATACAAACTTCAATATTTAACAATCAAGACAATGTTGATGCTCTGAGTTTTTTATCAGAGTATGCAGTTATTTTTGGTTCTGCTATTCGTACAGGTTTCTCGATTCGTAACAAATTAGGGGCAGATACAGATAAAACTAAGCGCCAATTAGAAAGCGATATTTCTAAGCAGTTAGAGTTTAGATACGGTTTATCTTCAACAGATGCTCGTAACGCTTATAGCAAAGCCGAAGCTGCCTATGCTTCTCAGGTGGAATTAGTTAACTTGTATATTGATGAGCGCTACGAATCAATTAAGGCTGTCAATAAGTCGATTAGAAAGTTAGAGAAACAATTAGTCAAGGCTCAAAAACAAAATGATGAATTGAAAATTAAGCACATCAAGAAAAAATTACACTATAAAGCCAATAAAATACAGTCATTACAAGCGAAAATTGTCAAGCTAAAGTCACAACGAGACAGCGGTCGGTTTAGCGTCACCTTTGGCAGTAGTAGATTATTTGACAAGCATCACCGACTTGGAGCCAATAATTATAAAAATCACGCCGAATGGTTGTCCGATTGGCGTAACGCTAGAAGTAACAAGATTTACTATGAAGGTGCAAAATTATTTATTGCAGGCAATCAACTTTGTAAATATAATCCTACCGAGCAAACATTAACACTTACCGTTCCACCATGTTTGGTAGATAAATATGGTAAAACAGTAACTTTGCATGGTGTTAACTTTAATTATGGTACTGATTGGTTGCAGAATGCATTAACACCTACAAAATACCCCGATGGGAAGCCTCATGGCGATAAACAAAAATATCGGACGGGAACCTTAAAACCCGTAACTTACGAGTTGATAAATCGTGCTGGTAGATGGTATATCAATGCAACTATTGATTCATTCGTTGGTAATATAGTTACCTCTACAGAAATTGGCATTTTAGGAATAGATTTTAATCCAAGTAGTATTGATTGGGCAATTGTTGAGCGTCATGGGAATTTGCTCCGCCACGGTTCGATTAAAATTAATATTCAAGACAAGTCATCTAATCAAACTTCAGATATTTTGGGTAAGGCAATTGCAGAAATTGTCAGAATTGCTCAACAGTATCAAGTACCCATAGCAATCGAAGATTTAGACTTTACTCAGAAGAAAGCAGCCCTTAAAGAACGCTCTACAAAATATGCAAGGATGCTGTCTAATTTTGCTTATTCCAAATTTACCCAATTGATTGAAACACGTTGTATCAGACAAGGTGTCGAACCCAATCAAGTTGATGCAGCTTATACTTCAGTCATTGGTGTTACGAAGTACATGGCTCTTTATGGGCTAAATTCTGGTTGCGCCGCAGCTTTGGTAATAGCACGGCGCGGACAAGGACGTACTGAAAAGCTTCCGTTGGGTCATGCTCGTTACTTTAAAAGACCGGAGGATCGATTGAAGTCGGGGGCATGGGCTAGGGTGAGCAAGAAAATAAATATTCGTGGAGGCATAGCCAGAAACGAGTTTTATTTTTTTGGGGACAAAAAGGTAAAGACTAACCGTCTTTTGCATGGCAAGCTACGGCAAATACAGTCTACTAAGTGGGCTGGTCAAACTGTGCAGGTACTGCGTACCCCTCATATCAAATTAAAAACCTAGCGCCGGTGGTTTACCTGTCTACTTAGCCATAAATGGATAAGTTTGACAAGGTTTTTGCAGCGCAGGACTCAATCCCTATAGTGGGGAACAAGGACAATACAGCTTTGATGGTTGCTTACGTAAGACCCTATAACAGGTGAATGCGATAGGGAATTAATTAACTCACGGAGTCAAACACCTGCTGTGCGGTTAAATTCAACTGCGTAAAAGTAGGCGATACGATACGGTCTGTACCTCTAAACGGTGTCATTTGATATTCAGCATCGATTAATTCACATACAAAAATCGTAGGGACTTTAGGATTACCAATGTATTTACGACCGCCCAATGCCGCATAATCTACAATCCAGTATTCTCGTATACCCATAGCTTCATAATCATAAAACTTCCGATCGTAATCATCTTGCCAATTAGTACTTACTATCTCAATTATTAAAGGTATGGATTCAGGATAAATTAGTGTAGATTGTTTTTTCCACAATGGTTCATTGATAAGATTTTCTTGATTAATCACCAACATATCGGGTATATAGGCTGATGGTTCATTGGGTGTTTTTACAAGTACTGAAGATGAAGCTGGATACAACGACTTATTAAACTTACTTGCAGATAATATTATTTGCAACAGAAAAAGAATAATAAATGTGTGGTCTCCTGTAGCTGGTGGCATCTCACTTATTGCTCCATTGTGTAATTCGTAACGTACTTGTGAGTCAGGATACCATTCGATAAATTCATCAAAGGTAAATAACTTTTGTAATGGTTGGGCTTGTGTCATAAAAGTTACTAATATTTATTTTTACTGTTCATTTATCCTTATAGCAATTCCCAAGCCGATGAGTTACATCTGTAGGGGTGCAAGGCATTGCGCCCTTATCTTGGTGTAAAATTGCTGTACCTCATGGGACTGGGAAACGTTATATTCTCATTTTAATGAAATGTAGAATTTATAAGGAAAGCCCAAAGTCAATTGGCTTTCCTTATGCTTCCATTTCGGCAATCCGCATGGGTACAACGATAAAAGCTACTCTCTGACTGCCAAAACCTTCCCTGGTTGTGGATGCAAAATACCATTCAAAAGGGAAGCAGGACGTTGCCCGTAGGGCCAAGCAAAAGCATGTTTAAATGCAGCATCTTGACAAGCTTGCAACTGCTGAAAACTAATAATGTCGTAGGTTAGCAAATTCTCATATTCAAACGGTAATCTGACATTATGCAACCCGGCATTATCTGTACAAATGGCAATATCCACCCCTGCTTCAAAACATCGGTCGAATACCGGCTTCAATTGACGAATATCGCTTAAAGTTCCAGTTTTCGAGTAAGTAGTGGGGCAAACCTCTAAACATTGCCCCCGTCGTGCCAAATCGGGAAGTAACTCCGGATATAACAAAGGAATCTGAATTCCGTGCCCGATTCGCATCAAGAAGGGTAACATCTGGGGATAGCACCCTGCGGTAGTCTCATATAAATGCCCGGTGGTATTCACACCCATCGACAGTGCATACTCATATAATTCTGCCCATTCATCCAACCTTTCGGCATAGTAGCTATCTCCCCCTGCCACATCCACTGCACAAACAAACTTTTTATTTTGGGCAGCCAATTCCACAATTGCTCTATTTACCTCATAGGGTAAACGGGAATGCATACAGAGAATTTGACTAGTTACAATCGGATATTCAGGAATAAGACTAGCTTTACCCACCACCTCGACAATTTCTGTCATTTTGTCGATACGTTCAGTTTGGCTGAGGTGTTCGGGTGTGCGTAAATATGGGGTGTAACGTAGTTCTAAATATGCTAAGTTTTCAAAAATGTACGCTCCGCGTAATAAGCGATAAATGAAGTACGGCAAAGTATCTACCGTTTGCACGCTTTCAACGAGGGTGTGTAATTCTAAATACTCATCTAAAGTGTTGCGAGGTTTCGTATAAAAGTCTTCAAATGCTGAATAGTCCTCAAAGCGAGAAACTAAATCCTCAGAATGACGTTGAAAATACCGCCACAATACGCGGGGTACTACCGAACCTCCCAGATGTCGATGCAAT
>JANNFJ010000758.1:0-4711 GCA_031379725.1 Calothrix sp. OTE_75_metabat_31 | reverse complement strand
TTATCATTATTCCTATTTGCCACTGCACAACATAAAACCCTAAAGAAAAAACAAAAGTTGAATGTATTAAATAAATCGGATACGAAGCTTCATTCAAATATTCAATCACCCGATTGCTTCTATTTAAGTATTTTTTAGCAAAGTTTAAAATCGCAACCACCCAACATATTGTCCCCAAACTAAAGACAGCCTCAAGTAAAATATTTTTTCCAGAAAGTACTGATGCCAGAGCAAATTCATTAATCTGCAAATAAAGATACAATCCCGTTATCATCAGTGCCAAGCTAAATGCAATACTATTATTTCTCTCAATACTTTCTTCAAATTGCTTGTCTAAAAATAATACATATCCTATTATAAAAAACATTAAACAGTAGGCAGGATTATAATACACTACCCCTACCATTCTCGCCAAAGTTAAAGGAATTGCATATAAAAAAATTGCTTTCGGATTTAGAAATAAATAATCAGCTAACTTGCTGATAAAATCCTTCCCGGTTGTTTTTAAATAGTGAAACAAAGGCAGAGTCAGCAAGGAGAAACATAACAGGTAAACAATAAACCATAAGTGTGAAGGTGTAAAGCTACCTTTAAAGCCATCAATATGCCGAAAATCAACCTTAAAAAATAATGGATAGTACTGATAATAAGATAAATGAATATCTGGACGGTGATGAAGAAATGCGAAATAGCCAATAGGTGGAATTAAAACAAAAATTCCAAAAACTAGCGGTATAAAAAGTCGCTTTAATCGTTCAAAAAAATATTGCTTTTCACTGCGAGTATCTAAAGATTTTTTAGCCGCTACTCCCGCAATCAAAAAGAATATGGGCATAAACCACTGGTCGATAAAATTAATCACAAATTCAATTTCACTAGAAGTTATCTGACTTTCAATATAATAGGGATAGAAATGAGGGTAAAAAATACGCGCAGCATGATAAGGAATCAGCAGCAAGGTAGCTGAAATCCTCAACAAATCTAAATCGTAACGTCTGACCGAAATTTCTGGAAAAGTAGACAATATTTTCACCCTGACAATACACGTTAAATTAAAAAATTACTCATCATGAAAAAACAGTGAGTAGTTGCCTTTCATGCAACATAGCTCACTGTTTGATCGCAAATCCAATCAATTTGTTTATCGAAAAAATAACAGTACCATAGCTTAACGTGATTCTGTACCTTGGTTAGGACTTCCCACTACAGAATCATTCTCAGGAGCTTCGGGCATTGCTGTATCCTTCGCATCACCTGTACTAGCAACACCTGTCTTACGTGTTGTTTCATCAATTGTAGTTTGATATCCACCCGAAGAGGTTGGAGTCTCATCGTTACTTTGATTTTCTTGTTTCTTGTCGGTTTGTTGGTCGCTCATTTTTTTATCACCACTATTTACTATTCAACTTTCACTATTAAGTTTAAATAGCAATCAAATATAAAGGCATCTACAAAAAAGATGGTTTTAAACAATTTACTTATCTATCCAAAGAAATAAAATAAATATTTACCTTCAGCTAGATGCATTTTGATAAGAGAATGTTTTAAAAGTATAATTTTGTCATGCTGTTCGCTTTAGTATTCTCGCAGGGTACGGAGCAATAGCACCGTAGGATAGGCATCCTGCCTGTCCAATTGTCAGCATCCTGCCTGTCCGGCTGATATAAATATATTAAATATCAATAAATTATTATATAACTAACAATCATAAATCTTTAATGAGTAATTTTTGAGATGTATAAACATATAACTCGATATATTAAGTTTTTAATAACAGTTGTGTCATCATATCGGTTGCTACCGGACACTTGGGTTTGAATTGTGTATCCTGAAAAAATTCAATTCATCATTAGAAATGGAGGTCTAATGACGATTCCAAAAATTATGCGTCAGCTTTGGTCAGTGGTGGAAACCACCCATACCAAAACCTTGTTACAAATGGACGATGCCAGCTTGGTGCAATGGTTAGTCAAGCAAACTAACACCCAAGCATCGCTTGACCGCAGCGAAGCCGATTTTTTAAGCGATTACATTCAGTCGCGGATAGCACTTATCCGCGATATGGCAGAGGAGCGGATGTAACTAATAGCCACTACTTAGGTGTTACACACAAATGACAATAGGTTTTTGCATTTCCTCCTTTTTCCTACTCCTCACTCCCTACTCCTTAGTGGGCAAATATCCTTCTAGCAAGCAATCAGAACCAACTAAACGTACTTCAACACGTTCCAAAGACAGAGCCTGGGTCATAGTAGTAAAACCCAGTTCTCCAACTGGAGTCGGAGCATTATTACCACCAATGATTTTCGGGGCAATAAATGCCATGACTTTTTGGATTGCACCGGAGGCGATCGCACTAGCAGCTAAAATCCCACCACATTCCCACAGCACGTTACAAAACCCACGTTCGTAAAAATATGCCATTACGTTATCGGGTGTAAGTGTTGCCAATTCAATCACACCCACACCCAAATCGCGTAACGTCGCTTGAACATTAGGATTAGCACCAACTTCAGTCAACACTAATGTCGGCGCTACCTTAGTGTCCCACAGGCGTGCATCTAATGGTAAATCTAAACTACGGCTCATCACCACCCGCAGAGGATTGTGCGCCCCTTCCTGATGGCTCGTTAAAAAAGGATTATCGCGTCTTACAGTATTCCCACCTACAATTACCACATCGGAAGCTATACGAATTTGATGGACGGCACTGCGAGCTTCTGGACTAGTTACCCAAGCGCTATGACCTGTAGTCGTAGCAATTTTACCGTCTAAAGTCATTGCATATTTCAAAATACCCAACGGTCGATGGTGCAAAATCCGATGGATAAACCCTTCATTGAGTTTGCGGCATGCAGCTTCTTCCACCCCGACCACAACTTCAATACCAGCTTCGCGCAAGCGGGCAATACCACCCCCTGCCACCAACGGATTCGGGTCAACCATTCCCACTACGACCTTACTTACCCCAGCGGTGACTAGAGCTTCAGAGCATGGCGGGGTGCGTCCGAAATGGTTGCAGGGTTCGAGACTGACATAAGCCGTTGCTCCGCGTGCTTTCTCTTGAGCATCACGTAGCGCAAATACTTCGGCATGGGGTTCGCCAGCACGCGGATGAAACCCAGACCCAACAATTTCTCCATCTCGAACAATTACCGCTCCAACCATTGGATTTGGCGAAGTCCGTCCCAAAGCTTGACGAGCAAGTTCCAAACACCGCAGCATCATCCGCGAGTCGAAGTCTGTTCCAACTTGATGGGGTTTGAGTAAATTTGAATTAGATATAACCGATTGACTTACCGCGATCGCTTGGGAATTATCCATAACTTTTAATAACTTTTTCTCTAATGCCAACACTTTCTGCTAGATTACAATTTAATTGGGTTGATTATATGTCTAGGACAAATCCCTTTAGCTGTATGCCAGATGGCAATTTCAACTGCTTGGAATGATGATAAACAAAAATTAACTTCCACTCAAACAAGTTTTAATACTAGAAAATGCCCGGTAATACTACTGATCTATGTCAAAAGTTTTGTAGCAACATCCCGTAGGGGCGCGATATATCGTGCCCCTACAATATTTTGGGATAAAGGAAAAGTTAAATAAGGGGTGATACCCTTGATTCGCCAGTGGTATCCTTAAAGGATGTGGCTCATTCTTTTTTTAAAACAATAAAGAGTGAGGAGCTTATAATTATACAAGTACTCCCCACTCCTTATTTTTCAATCCTCACTGGGTTTGAAAACCCAGATACACACACACTCCGCCCGTAGAACTTTGATTTTATTGGTTGCTAAGTGGTTATGTTTAATTAGTAACCAATGACCAATAACAACTAACTAATAACTAAACACATTTTTAAGTCTGTTCGGCCAGTTTCAACTTTTGCCACCACCGATTTAGAGGGTAGTAAACAACAGGTGCCCAAAGACTGCTAAGAATCGCACTCGCAAGAGCAACTTGCTGAAAATATGCCCAGATGTCGTGAGTATTGCGATCGCCTGCTAGGACTAATTGCGATGCAAATAAAGCTTCGCCCAAAACCGCCATCACAAACACAATCAAAGCAATCGAAATAAAATCCTCTTGGATAAACCGCTGCTTTTGCATTAAACCAGTCAAAAACCCAACCATTCCTAAACTCAACGCATGAGTCGGATCGGAAGCAGTCATCCCGTCTTGGAAAAGCCCCAAAATAATCCCACTACAAGCACCTTGCCATGCATTGCGCTTCACACTCCAAGCTACCACCCAAATTAATAACCAATTTGGCCCAATCCCTAGTAATTCCATACCAGGTAAACGCGCAGGCAGCATCATTAAACATAAAAGTACAGACCCAAACATTAATAAATAATCTACTATCTGACGAGTCTGAGGTTTCCAAGTCGCAATCGACTTAATTTTAATAAATTTTGATTTCGATTTTGATTTAGACTTTTGCGGAGATTGGCTTGGCGACGATTTTCGTCGTGGAGATTGGGATAATTGGGATTTGGGGGTTTTGCGTTTTTTGCCCCCAAGTGCAAGCATCTTCATGTTCGTTGGTAGGATTGCGAAAACCTAATTTGGCGCTTTTGGTGATGGTTGATTTTTTGACTGATTTTGTAATTGATTTTCCACAGCCGGTGCAGGTGTTTCCTCCACAATTTCTGGCTTCGGATAAATTTCTACCCAATCCAACGAACGAATCGGTGGAAATAACTCG
>JANNFJ010000754.1:0-2296 GCA_031379725.1 Calothrix sp. OTE_75_metabat_31 | reverse complement strand
CAATCGTTTCATCGACCGAGGGTTCGCCAACCATAACTGGCTGGAAGCGTCGTTCTAACGCTGCATCTCGTTCGATGTGTTTACGGTACTCGTCGAGGGTTGTCGCACCGATACACTGCAACTCACCCCGCGCCAAAGCTGGCTTGAGGATATTTGCCGCGTCGATTGCGCCTTCCGCCGCACCTGCACCAATTAATGTATGTACTTCGTCAATTACTAAAACCACATTTCCCGCTTGTCGAATCTCATCCATGATTTTCTTCAAGCGTTCTTCAAATTCACCCCGATACTTAGTTCCTGCTACCAGTAAACCTATATCTAAAGTGACTACGCGCTTATCTTCTAAAATGTCGGGGACATCTTTATTCGCAATCCTTGTCGCTAAACCTTCAGCGATCGCGGTTTTACCAACACCTGGTTCACCAATCAGCACCGGATTATTTTTTGTCCGGCGACCGAGGATTTGAATCACCCGCTCAATTTCTTTAGCACGTCCTACAACTGGGTCGAGCTTGCCGTCAGCAGCCATTTGGGTCAAATTCGAGCCGAATTCGTCCAAGGTCGGGGTTTTGGTGCGACTACTAGAGCCGCCTTGCGTCACCTCAGCGGTTTCGCCCAACATCCTAATTACTTGAGTACGGACTTTCGACAAATCAACACCGAGGTTTTCCAACACTCTGGCCGCAACACCTTCACCTTCACGGATCAAGCCCAACAGCAGATGCTCGGTGCCAATATAGTTGTGCCCCAACTGGCGTGCTTCTTCTAACGATAGTTCTAATACTCGCTTTGCCCGTGGCGTAAACGGAATTTCCACAGCTACAAAGCCTGAGCCTCGACCTATGATTTTCTCGACCTCAATCCGAGCGTCTTTGAGATTGACACCCATCGATTTCAGGACTTTAGCCGCCACTCCGGTACCTTCGCCGATTAGACCCAAGAGGATCTGCTCAGTACCGACAAAATTATGCCCAAGACGGCGAGCCTCTTCTTGGGCAAGCATAATCACCTTAATTGCTTTTTCTGTGAAGCGTTCAAACATATATTTTTCCCTATCACCTGCGTCGTGCCGGTAAGCTGATTTTAGCACAGCCTAAACGGTTAGGTGCTTGTATAAAGGTATAGGCATCTACAACGCATCCACACAACTTTGTGCGACTACTGTTAATTATTTATTACTTAATTTTCGTTGTGTGTACTGAGGAGCTTGATTTTATCGGCTTTTCGTGGATTTACTCGCAACAAATGGTAATGTTTGTTGAGCATTTCTTGTAGTAATCCCAAATAGCATTATCTACCATAGTTACAATTTCGCGTCAAGGAGATTTTGAACTTAACTGCACTTTTTTGCCCATAAAAGTCGAAAAGTTTACAAGAATTAAGATTTTAAAGAATAAAATAAATTTTTATTAAAGAAATATACATTTTGTGGCGATGTTACAAATTAGCTCATAGATTGATTAGATAATTATTGATTGTTAAGAAAGAATAAAGAACCATCCGGATTGTTTGAGGCGATCGCGCACCATTTGATACCAAGTTTCGCTCAAGGCTTCAAAGTTCGGTTGTTGCAAATCGCCAAACCATAGAACCAAGGCATCCTCCCCATTATCTTGGTAGTAGCGTCGCCGTCGTCCAGCGGTTTTAAAACCGAATTTTTGATATAAATGAATCGCACTTTCATTAGAAGCTCGCACTTCCAAGGTTGCCCGTTCCAAACCAACAGAGGAAGCCGTCATCAGCAACGAATACAATAAAGCTTGCCCCAAACCTTGATATTGATATTGAGGATGAACCGCCAACATCGTAATGTGTGCCTCCTCTAAAATTGACCAGAAGCAACCCATTGCCAACAGTTCCCCCGGAGCAACGGGGGAAAATAAACCTAGCAAATCGCTATTTGGGCTATCTAATTCTCGCTGGTACGCTTCGAGCGTCCAAAGTCCACCAAAGCAAGCTCGATCGAGGTCAAGGGCATCACTAAGGTGTACTTCTGTCAATGATTTAAGTTCTAAATTTGATCTGTTCACATTTATCGGTAATGAGGCATCCCCTCGTAAACTATAAAATGGGGAATATTTGCTTATTGGAGTAAAAATGGGGAGTGAGGACTTAAGAGCAAGGAGGTACAAAGCCGTAAAGCCGACCGTTGGCAGTTCCAATCATTAATTATCTCGTAGGATAGCCCCATTAACTCTGTCCGTTTAGAACCTAGAACAAGCCGCTATAAATGTATAGACATTGTTAAATCCCCAATTGTCAGCCTTTGAGCGGTTTTTAGATTTATTTTTCGTTC
>JANNFJ010000659.1:0-7069 GCA_031379725.1 Calothrix sp. OTE_75_metabat_31 | reverse complement strand
CGAACGTAAACGAGTTTGGACGTGTTACAATGGCACTGACGCCAGATGACCTGGATAAAATGTTGAAGGGCGAATTGCCCGAATGGGTGTTTGCGTTTCAGGCGCCAGATCCTCCGCCCGACGAAAGATTCAAAGGCCTAGTACTTGAATTAGCGGTTAAGAAGGGATTATTCCCTAATCGTTACCACTTCTTGATAACTTTTAGGAATACGTCTGACAAAAATATGGCTGTGAGGATCGATGGAAGTTTTTGGCATCATATTAATCATGGCACACTTGATTGGTTAGGTTTTCTAGAGTCTGGAGAGTTAGTGCAATAATCTAATTGGTTTATTTATTAACAGTTGTAAAGTATCTAATTAATAAACATCATCATGATTCCCCAAAGTTAACAAAAGTATTTCTTCTTCTCCTGACTCTGGATTACTCGTAAATTCAAATAATATGCGATTATCGTAGTCTATCGAGCAAGACCAAATACCCTCTAAATCGCCCTTTAATTTATGAGTACGCAAACTGGGATCAAAAACATCATCACTAATTTTTTGTAATACTTCTTCAATTTGAGAGCGCAATTGGGGATTTTTCTTTATTAGACGTTTGAACTTACGAACAAATACAGGACTCCAAACTAAATTTTTCACTCATCTAACTCCGAGAGCAAATCGGCAACAGAACCCCGTCTAACCTGACCTTGTTCATAATCAGATTTAGCTTGTGCAACTTCCTTTATTAACTCCGAACGTCGCTGTTGACTCAAGCGTTTACTTACGATATCAACGAGTATTTCTTGTTCCTCTGGTTTCAGGGCTTCAACAACATCTAATGCTTGCTGGAATGTTGAAATTTTCTCTGTCATGGCTTTGATATAATTACGATAATTAAATTATAGTCATTGTTAGTACTACAATACGACTCAAGAGTGTTAGTCAACTGGCATCGCACCATTTCCCAATTCGCTACAGTTTCTCAACTGTCAGCGTGATATCTTGATTCAAAATGCTTGTTTACTAATTGTAGTGTGATTTTTTACTCTAATTATTTAGTTTTTCAAATATTATTGCAATTTGAAAATCAGATGAAAACAGCGCAATAATATACCCACCGAATAATGATAAGGCTTTCCATAAAACCATCCCTCTACAGTTTTTTCGTTATATCCAGTTAAAAATGAAAGTGTAGCAGTACAAGCTTTCATGTAACCATGAGGGTTTCGCTCTCCAGGAATTGGAAGTTCTACATTTGGATGAATTATCGGTATCCACATAATGCACCATTGTTGTGGTGTCATTGGTTCAAGAAGTGCGAAAAATATCTGTTGGTTATTGGGATTATTTTGTGTTGATAACACAATAAACTTCGTTAACCAGCGAGGTAATTTGATAGCTTTTTCAGTTTGTTTATCTATAATTTGCATTTCAGTAATTCAGTGATTATTATGCAAGTAATTCCAAGATTGTAAGTAGGAAGTTTTTCAATATTAAAGAAAACTTCCTACTCAATAAAACTTAAACAGCTTTAAGTTCTTCCTGCTTCTGGGACTGCTGAATGCTCTGCATCCAATTCTGTATCGCTGCTACCTCATTTATCCCATCAGCAACAGCCTCAACTACATATTTGTGATACGAGTTAGTGGCATGATTAGGATGTTCAAATTTCTCCTGTCCCCAAGACAGGCACATAGTTTTGACTAATTCATCAATTTGACTTGGCTCTAGTTGCTTGGGGCGATCGACTCCCTGAAATTGCAACCACTCGACAACCAATTCAACTGGGTAATTCAACAATGTACGAATTTGCTTAACTCGTAAATCCTGATTTTGTTCAACTTTTACATCTGGTTGCACCGTTAACTGAGCCTCAACAGATTTATCCGTAACAGTTTGAGACTCTTGCGAAGTAGCCAACCAAGCTTGTAATTCAGAGGCAAATTCCTTACCTGGATTCAGATAAGTTTTGTCGGTAATCGCTGGACAGCGACTTTTGCTGATAGTTAAAATGTGAGTGTAATCCAACTCTCCGGCGACATCAAACTCGAATTCGATACCAGATGCTTGTATTGGCGATGTTCCTATCTTTTTCGGAGAGTATGAGGCTTTACCATTTTTTTGATTCTCTTCGATTAACCATTCAGTTTTGCTCCGCATCGTCGCAATAATATGGCATTTTGAACCAATCATCGCATCAATTAATTTGCGTTCCAAAGGTCGAACTTTTGCCCATCCATCAAATCTTCCACCTGCTAACTCCAATTCTGAAAACCAGGCATGAGACAACGAATCGAGAATTATGATTTCGTAACCCATCGCTTCCGCAGATTGAATCGCTTCGATATATTTTGCTGGGTGGTAATTCGTTAATTCGCAGGTGTCAAAATTGAATAAATCCGCGTATTTACTCGCACTTCCTCTTTCGGTATCGATGACAGCGATTCGATTTCCTAGATGGGATGCAATAGAAAGTGCGGAAAAAGTTTTACCAGAACCCGATGCACCACTCAAAGCCAGTCTCAACTTGAGGTTTTCTTTCGTTGCTTTTTTGAACTGCATGATATTTTACCAGTTTATGTTTGGTGTGCTGGTGGGTAGTAAAACCCACCAATCTTTGTATTTACGCGGCTGCAAATTCCTCTATTTCCGAAACAGGTTTATATCCCTTTATCATCTGCCACTGAGAACTGGTAAGCATTTCAAACGGTAGGTCTAACAATTGCTCGCAATCTGCATCAATATTGGGTGAAACTTCTACTGCCCATAATGACCAAATAGCGTCGAACACAGAATCACAAGATATTTTTGTCTTTGACGGACACGATGCTCTAATTACCCACCAATTTCCATCTGTGCAACCGACTTCCCCAAGCTTTGCGTCGTTGTAGTAAATATCGTCATCCAAAATATCAAATTCAAATTTCTCGCACTCAGCAGCAATAAGAGCCATTATTTCATTGCCAGTAGTTACCGGTTCTACCTCTTGCTGTTGTGCGGGTAAGGTTCCTTGGGTGTAGTGCCATCTGATGTAGCTGTAGCACTTAACCCAAGTATTCGCTCGATGAATTTCCAACCCATTTACCATCACCACCCAACGCTGGGTTACAAAATCATCGGTATCATGGCTAATGGTAGCTATTAGGTTTTTTCCAGCATAGATTTCATGGTCGTAAAACGATATTTCTACAGCCCTAATACTATTCTCAGGTGCGATCGAATCTGTATAACTGTCGTGCTTGTTAACATCGATCGCTTGCTGCGTAGAACCTAGATGCGTCATAATTAAATTCCTGACTTTTATTAAGGTCGGGTACGCCATGCAATCGCACTAGTTTTCTCAGGACAGGCGATCGCATGGTTGTTTTATCCTTACTATTTAAGTTAACACCTGTTATCCCAAAAAACAACCCAATGGGATAACAAAGGCATCAGTTCGGTGCGTACACTTGTTATCCCCAGGCTTTGTTGATAGCTTTAAGATGATTGAGCTAGGAAAGAGAAATGTCAGAGTCAAGGTTAAACATTAGGATCTCACCAGATAAAAAGGACGCTTTTTACCAAAAGGTTAAACTTGATGGGAAAAACGCAACTGATGTATTGATTGATTTAATCGATCAATATCTCGGAAGTAAAGCTGAATACGGCGAGATTATAGAATTGAGACAACGAGTAGAAAAACTGGAAGAGGTATTGCTGGGGGAAACAGCCGCCTGAGAGAAGAGAATAATTCTCTCAGGCAGTTATTAGAAAAACTAAAGGAAATGCTCAAAGAGAAACCCGCTAACCATTAGGCGGGTTTACTGCTTTTTAATGCTTAATTTTTCTTGTGATAACTATGTGCTACTATTTGGGATAACAGTCGATTCTTGGGTCTGATGGTCAAGCGGCTCAGAAAAGCATCCGTTTGATGTTCACTCACGACTCAATAATTATTTCGCAACCAGCAAACTTGATGGCGGCTTGCATTGTCAATGTCGCTCTATTTTCATGCGTTTGTCTTGGAGGAATTATGGATTTGATTACTGTAAATGATGGTAACAACAACCTATTCGAGCAAATTAAGCAGATCGATAAAGAGGGGGTTGAATATTGGCTGGCAACAGATTTATTAGCATCGATGGGCTATCAAAGCTGGAAGAGAATTAAAGACACCGTAGAACGAGCAAAAATTAGCGCTCTCAATTCTGGGTTAAATGTATCCTGCCATTTTGACAACGTTGTCCAAATGGCGCAAGTTGGCGATTCCCAGGCATTTAGGGAAGTGCTGAAAGATTATAAGCTATCTCGATATGCTTGCTATATCACAGCTATGAATGGCGACCCGCGCAAGCCAGAGATAGCAGCTGCACAAAGCTACTTTGCTTGTAAAACTCGTGAGGCTGAACTAGCACTGCAAAACCAAAAGATACTTTCCCAAGTCCTCGAACAACTCGAACAACAAAATCGAGTAATCGAGAAGCAAGGAGAAGAAATAGCTCAACTGCAATCGCAAGTGCAAAATTTACTACCACCATCGAATAATTTCATTCCCCCTGGATGGGATGCTGAAATTTGGGACAAATTACCACCCCAAGATAAACGGCACTTTCGGTTTTTATTCCGTCGTCGTCACTTTCAACCAAGCAATCAAACAAATACTGAGTCCGTAATGGTAATTGCAGAACAAGCCAAACAAAAGCAAAAACAGGAACTAGACGCAGTTATTGGTGAGATGCCGTTGATACAGACTTTGAAACGCGGCATCTGTAAGTTTGCTGCCAAATTTTCATGCGGCTAAAACTTGGAGTTCCTATGAACGCAATCAATGTTTTACACACCAATTTCCAACCCCAACACTGGCAAGAGTGGTTATCGAGTGGGGTTGACGAAGAAATTATAGCCCTCAACGTCACTTCGCTATCCGGCACAACGCCTTACGAATATCTACTTTACAGTCCCAAAATTTCACGCCGTAACGATGGACGCTTGCGAGATGGGGATTTAAAGAAATATAGCCACATTGAACAGGGAGGTTGGTGGTGTAATGGAATTGACCCCCTCAATGATTACAATCCCATGATGTGGGGATGTTTCAAACCCAACAAACCTAGACGTAACCGGGACAAAATCCACAAATTTATCAAATATGAACATCCTTACAAAGAAGCAACGAGAGCATTCTTTTTACAAGTACCAAAACGGATTTGGGAAAAAATCTCGGAGCTTTGTGGAATTGCGATCGCCCCCGAAGATTTGCAACATCCCCACGGTCTTTGGTACTGGGTTTGGCGACGAAACGTACTAGTGGTAATTGTCGAAGGAGTGAAAAAGGCAGCTTGTTTACTTACTGCTGGTTATGCGGCAATTGCAATCCCAGGAGTAAACGCTGGCTACCGCACCCCCAAAGATGAATTTGGCGATGTCATAGGAAAACCCTCCCTTATCCCGGATTTGAAACATTTTGCAACCAAAGATAGACAAATTGATATTTGTTTCGATAGCGATCGCAAACCGGAAACTGTTCAACGGGTGAGAACTGCCATCAAGCGAATGGGGAAATTGCTCGCTGTTGAAGGGTGTGGAGTTAGGGTAATCGATTTACCAGGACCAGAAAAAGGGGTTGACGATTTTATTGTTGCCCAAGGAGAAGAAGCATTTGACACGCTTTACGATAAAGCTGAAACCTTGGATATGTGGCAAGTCAAACTTTTTACTCTGTTAACTTACACACCAGCAATTACACACAACCAAAGATTTCTCGGACAAATGCAAATCCCAGACATGGAAAAGCTTATTGTTCTTAAATCAGCTAAAGGAACTGGTAAAACTGAGTGGCTAACTGGTGAGGTAAATAAGGCTCACGAGCAAAATCGGAGAGTGCTAATTATTACTCATCGCATTCAATTAGGGGAGGCTTTGTGCGATCGCTTTGGCGTGAATTACGTAACGGAAGTTCGTAACTCAGATACAGGGGATTTATTAGGTTATGGAGTCTGTATTGATTCTCTCCACCAACAAAGCCAAGCCAGGTTTAACCCCAACGATTGGTGTAATGACACAGTTATCATCGACGAATGTGACCAGGTGTTTTGGCATCTCCTAAACTCCGGAACCGAGGTAGCAAAACGTCGGGTTTCTGTACTCAAAAACCTCAAATTGCTAATCCAAAATGTGTTGAGTAGTCCCCAAGGAAAGATTTACCTGGCAAGTGCGGATGTGTCTGATTGCGATGTGGACTACGCGCTGTCTTTGGCTGGAGAGATAAAAGTTAAGCCATTTGTAATTCTTAACAATTATCAACCTCAATCCGGAAACTGTTACAGCTACGAAGGGAATAACCCGAAGGATTTGATTGCTGCGCTGGATAAAGCAATTTCTGAAGGAGGGCATCATTTACTGTGCTGTTCTGCCCAAAAAGCAAAATCGAAATGGGGAACGCAAGCTTTAGAAGAAAGATTTCGCCGTAAATTTCCTCATCTACGCATTTTGAGGATTGACAGTGAGTCGGTTGCTGACCCGTCCCATCCTGCGTATGGCTGTATTGCCCATCTAAACGAAATTCTCACAAAATACGATTTAGTTATCGCCTCGCCTAGTTTGGAAACTGGGGTTTCTATAGATATAAAGGGTCACTTCACGGCGGTGTGGGGAATTTTTCAGGGAGTACAATCAGCTAACTCGGTACGACAGATGTTAGCTAGGTTAAGGGAAAACGTTGACCGTCATATTTGGGTGCGACAGTGGGGGATGGGAGTTGTGGGTAATGGTTCCACATCGCTGGGGGCGCTTTTAGGAAGTCAACATGCAGCATGTCGGGCAAATATTGCGTTGTTATCCCAGGCGGATAATGCTGATTACAGTTGCATCGATGAGAATTTTCAACCCGAATCGTTACAAACTTGGGCTAAACGGGCTTGTGTCATTAATGCTCAGATGCGTTGTTATCGGGAATTTGTGCTTCAGGGTTTGGTGGAGGATGGTTATCGGGTTATTGATGCGGAAGATGTCCGAGAAGAGGAGAGACAGCAGGTTTTTGAAGAAGTCAAAGCTGCTTCGCAGGAGTTGTATGGGGAGGAGTGTAAAGCGATCGCACATGCCGA
>JANNFJ010000624.1:0-19797 GCA_031379725.1 Calothrix sp. OTE_75_metabat_31 | reverse complement strand
TATATGATACATGGGCACCAGGTGGTGGTGATGTTCGCGTCATTACCAACCCAACTCTCAACCCAGCGATAATCTTTGGTTACCTGCTCAAGTCTCCCTTCGGTGGCGAAGGTTGGATTGTTAGCGTCGGTAACATGGAAGACCTGATTGGTGGTCACATTTGGGTTGCCTTCATCTGTATTGCAGGTGGTATCTGGCACATCTTTACCAAGCCTTTTGCTTGGGCACGTCGCGCTTTCATCTGGTCTGGTGAAGCTTACTTGTCCTATAGCTTAGGAGCATTGTCCTTAATGGGCTTTATTGCTTCTTGTATGGTTTGGTACAACAACACCGCTTACCCTAGCGAATTCTTCGGTCCGACTGGTCCAGAAGCATCACAAGCGCAAGCTTTGACCTTCTTAATCCGCGACCAACGCTTAGGTGCTAACGTGGGTTCTGCTCAAGGTCCAACAGGTCTTGGTAAGTACTTGATGCGCTCTCCTTCCGGTGAAATCATCTTCGGTGGAGAAACAATGCGCTTCTGGGACTTCCGTGGTCCTTGGCTAGAGCCATTACGCGGTCCTAACGGTCTTGATTTGGATAAAATCAAGAACGATATTCAGCCTTGGCAAGCACGTCGTGCGGCTGAATTTATGACTCACGCTCCTCTGGGTTCTTTGAACTCAGTCGGTGGTGTTGCAACGGAAATCAACTCTTTCAACTACGTATCACCTCGTGCTTGGTTGTCTTGCTTCCACTTTGTCATGGGCTTCTTCTTCCTCATTGGTCACTTATGGCACGCGGGTCGCGCTCGTGCTGCTGCTGGTGGTTTTGAGAGAGGTATCGACCGTGAAAGCGAACCAGTAATGTTCATGAGAGAACTCGATTAGTTTCTCAATCTTTTTTCATCACTGATAATTGTTTAGCTTCCGCCCAAAGCGGGAGTTTTTTTATGTGTAATAAATATAAATACTATAAAATCTCAAATTATGTGAATAGGGAAGGGACTACAGTAAATTTTTTAATTATTCCATTGCAAAATTATTTCTAGATTGGCAGCGGTTGTACCTTTAGCAAGTACTACCGTCAATTTGCCACCATCAATACCAATGTCTATACCAAATCTTACAGTTGCTTGGTCAGGTTTTATTTTTTGGATAACTTCTACTATTTCTTTACTTAAAGATTCAATAGCACCTGTAGCTTCACTAAATGGTCGGGTTTGTAGTCCCCTAGAATTACTCGACCCTATGGGTGTTGCCTCAACCCTAACAACTGTACCATCGGTAAGTTCGATTAAGATAATTTTGCTTTGGGGTTCCATGTGGTTAGATTACATTACTCTGATTTTATAACACTTAATTGGATGTAATAAAAATAACAGACTATACAATATTGACTATCTAAATAACATCCTTAATAACTTTATACAAAGTCAGAGATATTAGGTATAAATTACTGATTGTAATTATTCATCAATTTTCATAGCAGCCATAACAGACTTCTGGCTAACATCTTTATAAATGCTATCTAAATATTTCATAACAATATCTGCAGGGGGGAAAGGAATATTTTCCTCTTCACTAGCTAAGGGAATTGAACCTAAAAAATCTAAAACAGTCTCGTTTGTTGAGGGTACAATTACAACTAAGGATGATTCTAATGGTTCGTGATAGTGCCAATAGGAATCTAGATTGATTGAATATTGTTTAACAGGTTCTATTTGTTCAATTTTGGCAACTTCAGGATTAGAAATATCAGAATTGTGTCCGCGTAAATTACGTAAATCGTTGATAATTTGCTCTTTAGTACGTCCTCGTAATTGGAATAATACAAACGGGTCTTCACTAAAGCGATCGCCTAACTGATAATAGACCGCACCAACGTGTTTACAAGGGTTTACTTTGTCTGGACAAGAACATTTGCTCTTAACATCCCCTAAAGTGAAAGGAAATAGTGACAACCCGTTAGCAGTAAATACGTCTTCGATATTTTGCGGCATTTCTCCAGCCAATAATTTAGCCGAAAAAATTGCCTTTTGAGACATAGTTTCAATTACAAAAGTCCACTGTTCATCACTGAAATAGTCGAGTGAAAGCGAAACTTTGTATGGTTCAGGTTCACTACCTTGTACCTTAGCTAAGACTTTCGCACCTTTAAATTCAATACTTAAAACATTACCTTGACGTGCATAAATTCTTGCACGTTCTAAACGTTTTTTAAACCGATAAGAATCAAGTAATTCTAGCCACCTCTGCGACCACCATTCTCGGCTTGCTTGCAATGTAAAATTAGTCATAAAACCTCCTAGATACTAACTTTATCCCTCTTGAGGTAGATAAAAACTAGTCGAAAATGTCTAGTCTTTTTCTTTCTTCATGTTCCTTGTGTCCTACCCTGCAAGAACGCGCTTCGCGTTCTTGCAGGGTAGGACGCAAAGGACACAAAGTAAAAATCTTTGTTGATGCATAACCTTTAGGTATACTTCTAAATTATTCTCCCTCTTCATCAATTACGGCACTGCGGTCGAGTAATAGTAAATTACGTAACTGGTCGGTATCAAGTTCGGTTAACCATTCTTCACCTGCACCAACGACTTGTTCTGCAAGTTGTTTTTTACTCTCAATCATATCGTGAATTTTTTCTTCTAAAGTACCAGTACAGACGAACTTATGTACTTGGACATTACGAGTTTGACCGATTCTAAATACACGGTCGGTGGCTTGATTTTCAACTGCAGGGTTCCACCATCGATCGAAGTGAAAAACGTGATTCGCCCTTGTCAAATTTAACCCAACACCACCTGCTTTTAATGAAAGAATCATAATGGGAGGCCCTTGGGGGTCATGTTGAAAACGGTCAATCATTACTTCGCGTTGTTTCTGGCTACTACTACCGTATAAAAAGAAAATTTCACGTCCTAGTTGTTTTTCTAAATGTGGTTTAAGTAATTTACCCCATTCTGCAAATTGGGTGAAAATTAAAGCCCTATCTCCCTCAGCTAAAGCCACATCTAACATTTCTTCCAAACGCTGGAGTTTACCAGAACTGACTTCTGTTAATGAATTTTGCTTTAAAAATTGTGCAGGGTGGTTGCAAATTTGTTTGAGTTTAACTAACAAAGCTAAAATCATACCGCGTCGCTGCAAACCTTCCGCAGCATCAATTTCAGCTAAAGATTGTTCAACAGTTTGTTGATATAATTTTGCTTGTTCGGCAGAAAGACCGCAGAATACTGTCATTTCCTGCTTTTCTGGTAAATCTTGAATAATTTCGCGGTCGGTCTTTAACCTTCGTAAAATAAATGGTTGTACTAATGAACGTAATTGAGTTAGCGAAGAAGTATCACCATATTTTTCGATTGGCATTGCAAATCTTCGTTGGAAAAATTGACGATTTCCTAAATATCCGGGGTTGAGAAAGTCTAAAATTGACCAAAGTTCTTGCAAGCGATTTTCTACAGGTGTTCCGGTCAAAGCAATGCGGAAATTTGTCTCTAACTGTCGTACTGCTTTCGATTGCTTTGATTCAGAGTTTTTAACATTTTGTGCTTCATCTAAGACAATCATTTGCCAAGAAACGGTTTGTAATAACTTAGCATCACGGTGAATCAAAGAATAACTAGTGATGACTAAATCGTGTTGTTTAATTTTTGTTTCAAATTCTTTCCCTTTGGGGCGTTTGTCACCGTGGTATTGTAAAACTTTTAACGTTGGGGCAAATTTCTTAACTTCGCGTTCCCAATTTCCTAATACTGATGTTGGGCAAACTAGGAGTGTTGGTTTTTCTAGGGTTTCTTGTTCTTTTAAATGGAGTAGAAAAGCGATAAATTGAATAGTATTATGGCAAATTATATTATTTGCCACAAAGTTATGATGTTCCGCAACTTCAAAGTCGTAAACCCAGCCTTCATAATCAATATCTTCGATATTTTCAATTTTACAGAAAAATACTTCTTGATTGAGCAAATTTTGTAATGAATGCTGCATTGTATCTAAATATTCTAAATCTAAATTAGCATAAGCATTTAAAGTTTTATTTGTCCACTTGGAAGGTTTTAGTTTTTGGTACTGCTGTAAAGCTTCTCCACTAATAATAGATTCGACTCCAACCAATACTCTTTGCAAACTGCTGAATGAAAACTGTTGGGAACCATTGATATATACAGTATTGTGCATACCAAAATGGCGCAATGGAAGGTCTGTTACTTGAATCATTTCAGCAACAAGTTCAAAAGCAGGAATTCCTTCAACATTAGTGTTGGTTACAAATTCGCAAATCTGTTCTAATTTTTGCTGTTTTCCGGTAATACCAAAGCCGATTTCTTGTAAAAATTTTCTAGCACTGTTACCACCGATGGTACCTATGTAGTAAGTACGATAAATACCGGAACCATTTGTTGCACGCTTTTGCTTTGGAGATATTCTTAACCAAATTCCAAAACGTCGTAATAGCGTGGATAATTGTTGGATTATTAGTGGTGAAGCTGTAGCGATTTCCACACTTCGCATACTATATATAACGGAAGATTCAGCATCAAAATAATTTTTTAAAAAGATTCGCACGCTATTTATATCTGCCTGCATTATAAAAGTAGGTATAGATTTTTCTGCTGATAATTTACCCCATTTATAGCCCTTATTTTCTAAGAAAATTTGGTAAGAATGACTATTTATTGATAAATAAGAAGCTTTTGAGTTTAGTGGAATATGGATTGATGGATTATTGATTTTTAAGTCAAACTTATCGCTAAGTTTATGCAAAATAATCTGTAAATCTCTAAGTATCCCTGTGTCTTTTTGCGTTACGGTTAGCTTTGCTGGATTTAAAATCTCATAACCTTCAGCAATTTGCCAAGCGATAAATTTGACTAAATCGGGGTCTTCTGCGTTTCCTTCCCAAAGTAAATTCGCTGGCACGCAGACAGAATCACCAACCTGTAATTCATTCGTCCAGCCCTGATTCGTTAATAGTTTATGCCGACGAGTAATAGTAATATTACTGCCATCTTCTAAAGTCACTTTCCGTAACTTTTCGCTAACTTGTTGGCGGTATAATCGTCGAATCGGTGCTTGTACAATCTTGCCTGTTTTTTCGTTAATTGAATTAACTAGTAATTTTGTAATTGGTTCAGCCCAAAATCCCTCACCATCAAATGCCATTTCTCCAGCATAGCTTTGCCAAATTTCAGATGCCAAGAGGAGATTTCCATTTATATATATAGATGCATCTGGAGTAAGGCATTTTCCCAGTCCCATATCGTCCGCTAAACATGCGCCCAAACCCCAACGTTCGAGAAAAGTTAACCAAGCTACCCCACGTTCTTGGTAGGGACGTAACTCACCTTGGAAATCTTTAGGAGCAGCTAAGGGCGCGATCGCTTTATTATTTGTTAAGGCTGTTACGAGTTCTTGCAACGCACCCGAAGCTTCAAAACTAACTACTGGTAACTTTTCTATGGTTTTAGTATCACCACTACTTAGCCGTAAAGCATCCTCTAACGATAGCGACATTTGCTCTTTTCTCGAAGCAAAAAAGCCTTGTACCGTCTTAATATCTTGAGGACGCAATTCCACCCACTCCCCATTAATTTCTACTAAAGGACTATTTAATGCCACTAAGCGATCGAACTCTTGCTTGGAAATAGTTTGCCCACCAATTGCCAATTCCCACTGAAAATTTAACAAACTTTGCAAATTCAAACGTCCTCGCTGTTGCTGTGTTTGAGCAGAAATTTTCAACCCCAAACGGTTAGCCCATCCTTCACGATTTGCTAGGGAAGGTGGCAAAATCACCCCCAAACCGCTATCTTCAAATCGCCATCCTACGGCTTTGATAAACTCGTAAGCTTGCATAGGAGTGATGTGACAAAAAGTCGGCGATTGAGTCTCTAAACTCGCAGCAATTGGTGGATACAATCGAGAAGCTAACCCCAAACCGCGTAAAAATGTTTCTTGAGGCTGTTCAATCGTGCGGTTTTGAAAAACAAATCGTTCGATGGGATGTGCCCAAATTGTCGCAGCATCGATTAAAAACTCGGCATCATCAGCAGCTTGGAGGAAATACGCCAAAGTCCACATCTGTTCTCCCGGTTCGGGGGTACGCAGTTCAACACAACTACGAAACAGCGTTTTTCCTGCTAATTGATATTCTAAAGGCATTATCCAAGCCTTTAATGCTGATTGTAAGCGTTCTATTTCCGATGGATTGGCATTAATTGAATTTGATGTCGCAGCTAAACAAAGTAACCACTGTCGTACTGCTACGGGCAATGATGCAATTAACCTCGTTTGGGCAACGCTTTGTGAATCGACCATGCTGCGAACTTGAATATCAATTACAGAGTTAAGAAAATCTAATATTAAGATTGGGGATTCAACAGGAAAATTTATATATAAGCAGGAGTGATGCGGATCCTGATTATTTTGTTCTTCTTGATATGTTTGGCAAGAAGAAGGCATTAGCTGCGAAAACTTTTCTAAACGGGTAGTATCGACAGCGCTATCGAGAAGCACTTGCCATTTAGCAGTAAAAGAAATATTTGATTGCTGCTCAATTATTGGTAAAAATTTGCGCCGTGAAATTAAGTCTAAGCTCCAACGGGCAATTTGCGACCAAAACCGTAAATCTCCACTAAAAAAAGTGTCATCCCCGTCAGCTATATTTAAAGGTAGTGAAGTCAAAAATTTACAGGCTTCGTGCGAATTGAGACAAAACCCAATTACTTGCCAAGGTTGTAGATATTGTGGCGATTCGTTTATATTATCGGTATTAATAGTTGCGGAATGTATCGGGGATATAGAGATTATTTTACCGTCGCTTTCAGTAATTTGAGATGGGATGACAATAATTTGCGAAGTAGTTGGTATAATTTCACTTCTAGATGACGGTTTGCCTTTTCGGCGATTAGATGTGATTTGGGTTTGGGTGTTAGCTTGCTGAAGCCATTTGGGAATTTTAACTTGGTGGGAATGCATCGATTCTAATAATTCAACGGCTGTCATCGAATAGGGATGCAGCGATACTTCCGATGTCGGAAGCGATACTGTTTGACTGCGCCAGACCTCACCCCAAACAAACAAACAACTGCCTTGATTCTGAGCTAACCAACTACCATGTAAGATTGCCATTTTTAACTACTAATATGTGAGTAAAAATCAAATATAATCTTTTGTTGATTACGTTTAATATTATCGATTTGAATTAGTTATGATACTTATCTAAAAAAAATTAAATAAAATCAACCTTGCAATTAGAAAAATCTATATTTAAATTGATAAAATCAATCTAAAAAACGAAGAGATAGTCAGGTCGTTACTTAATATTAGAATTATTGAAGGTAAAATTTCCTCAAGAATCACCTAGTATTAGAAGTATTTTTGATTGACTCGATGAATCAAAATACTTTTGCAGTGGTTATGAACATTCATTACCTATCAGCAAAACAAAACAGTTAGAAGCATTATTAAGCTAATAAAAGTGTTTCACTGGTCACGCGAAATTAGCAAAGCTATCTTAATTGTACAACGAACGCGAACTGCAAGGTCAACAAATTGGGCAGCTAATGACGAAAACTGTAATACCCCTGTGCCTGCTTGAAGCTCTGGGTATTTACATTAATCAATATAAATTCCCGAAGTGGTAAAATTCACGCTATGCAAGCTAATGCGTTAATATACTGGGCAGTAACCAAAAGTTAAACCAACACCCATCCACCACAAATGCGAATTTAGATAAGCTTTGCTGGGTAAGATAGTGAAGGCGTTGAGCTTTAAAATCTAATTAAAGACTTATAACTTTTAACTTTTACCAACGCCAGCAATAGTACATAAATGTTAGGATTGCCACAGAGAGAGATAGCGTGCATAGAAGGGAAAGAAACTGAATGGGAGAATTTGAGAAGTCAATATCCTTCGATGGACGGGATATTCGACTGAAAGTAGGTTTATTAGCTCCCCAGGCTGGTGGGTCTGTTTTGATACAATCTGGGGATACGGCAGTTTTGGTGACAGCTACGCGATCGCAAGCCAGAGACGGCATTGATTTTCTACCTCTAACAGTAGATTATGAAGAACGATTGTATGCTGCAGGAAGGATTCCTGGTGGGATGATGCGGCGCGAAGGTCGTCCCCCAGAGCGAGTAATTCTCACCAGCCGTCTGATTGACCGCCCGTTACGTCCATTATTTCCATCGTGGTTGCGCGACGACCTGCAAGTGGTAGCTGTCACGCTTTCGGTTGATGAACTTGTACCACCGGATGTACTAGCTGTCACTGGGGCATCAATTGCTACTTTGATGGCACAGATACCGTTCAACGGACCAATGGCCGCAGTTCGTGTAGGTTTGGTGGGAGATGATTTTATCATTAACCCAACTTATGCGGAAATTGAAGCTGGAGATTTAGACCTAATAGTCGCAGGTTCTCCACATGGTGTAATTATGGTCGAAGCGGGAGCTTCTGAGTTACCTGAACGTGATGTGATCGAGGCAATCGAGTTTGGTTACGAAGCAGTGCAAGATTTGATTAAGGCACAGCAAGACCTAATTCGGGAGTTGGGTTTAGAAATCATCACTGAGATCGAACCCGAAGTGGATCAAACTTTGGAAAACTTCATCCGCGATCGCGCGACTAGTTCGATCAAAACAATTCTGGGGCAATTTAAATTTACCAAACCCGAACGCGATACTGCTTTAGATGAAATCAAAGCAACCGTTGAAAGTTCTTTAGGCGAATTACCAGAAGAAGACCCAATCCGTATTGCCGCAACTAGTAACTCGAAAGTATTATCCAATACTTTCAAAGACATAACTAAACAGTTAATGCGCCGCCAAATCGTCGAAGATAACGTTCGCGTTGATGGTCGCAAACTCGACGAAGTTCGTCCCGTTTCCTGCCAAGTCGATCTTTTACCAAAGCGCGTCCACGGCAGCGGATTATTTAATCGCGGACTTACCCAAGTATTATCTGCATGTACTTTGGGTACACCAGGAGACGCACAAAACCTAAACGACGATTTGCAAGCCGACCAAGCCAAGCGTTATATCCACCATTATAACTTCCCACCCTATTCTGTTGGAGAAACCAAACCTTTACGGGCAGCAGGACGACGGGAAATTGGGCATGGAGCTTTAGCTGAACGCGCCTTGATCCCTGTATTACCAGAGAAACAAGATTTTCCTTACGTAATTCGGGTTGTATCGGAAGTTCTTTCCTCCAATGGTTCAACTTCGATGGGTTCAGTGTGCGGCTCCACCTTAGCACTGATGGATGCAGGCGTACCACTCAAGAAACCCGTTAGCGGTGCAGCTATGGGCTTGATTAAAGAAGGTGACGAAATCCGCATTCTTACTGATATCCAAGGTATTGAAGATTTCTTGGGGGATATGGATTTCAAAGTTGCAGGTACTGATGTCGGTATTACAGCCTTGCAAATGGATATGAAAATATCCGGCTTATCGATGGATGTAATTGCCCAAGCTATCCACCAAGCAAGGGGAGCTAGGCTGCACATCTTAGAGAAAATGCTTGCCTGTATTAATGCACCGCGTCCAGAAATGTCGCCTTTCGCACCGCGCTTATTAACCATTAAGATCGACCCCGATATGATTGGTTTGGTAATTGGACCTGGAGGTAAAACCATTAAGGGTATTACTGAAGAGACTGGTGCCAAAATCGACATTGAAGACGACGGTACTGTAACTATTTCTGCAGTAGATGAAAGCAAAGCCAAGCGAGCCAAGCTGATTGTTCAAGGCATGACGCGCAAACTCAATGAAGGTGATGTTTACGTTGGTCGCGTGACTCGTATTATCCCAATTGGCGCATTTGTGGAATTTTTGCCTGGTAAAGAAGGTATGATTCACATCTCACAACTTGCAGATTATCGCGTCGGCAAGGTTGAAGACGAAGTAGCAGTCGCCGATGAAGTAGTTGTGAAAGTACGCGAGATTGATAACAAAGGTCGGATTAATCTGACTCGCTTGGGTATCCATCCCGAACAAGCACAAGCGGCTCGTGAAGCCGCAACCAAGTAGTAACCGTCCCTACTCCCGCATATTTTCTGTGCGAGTGGGGTTGGCTGCTATTAAAAATTGTGGGCGCAATTTACTCTTGTGTCTAAATAATTAAAAGCGTTTGTAGTTGGCTTGTATGGTTCGCTACGGCGAGAGTCGATTTTCAGAGTCGAAAAAGTGCTTTATGCGTAACCAATCGCAACTACAAACAGCCAGAACGCAATTATTGCAAAATGCGTATTGACTATAATATAAAGATAAATATGGTCAATGTTTTGTTTTATTATTCAAATTTAAAGCGTAAAAAATCGAATCAAATGTATGACATCAAGGTTGAAATTACTGTAATTCCCACTTCCTCTGGTGGTCGAAAAAATCCTTTTTCTAATGGATTTCGCCCAGAATTTAACTATGATGGTGTAAATTGCATCGTCGCACTATCTACTGATGAAGGTGTTGAATGGGTATATCCGGGTGAAACGGTTCTAGTTTATATAGTGTTTACCAACCCCCATCGTCACGTTGGAAAGATTTATCCCGGCAAAGAATTTACACTTAATGAGGGCGATCGCGTAATTGCTAACGGTAAAATCGTGGAAATATTAGAATTGGAAAACGCTGGAAAAAGGCGGTCGTAATTTGTTGAAGAATATTGTTTATACTTAGATACTCGATAGGAGTAATCATTTGTCGAGTATCTTACTGCTGATTTAAGCTCTAAAAATTGGAAAATTTCTTGTTTCACAAAATTTAAATCCAATAATACTAGTATAGATATTTAAGCAAAGACAAGTGAAAATACGTAAATGTTTTGCATAGGAATTATTTTCTGTATGTGGTAAGAATGTGTATTGAGATAATAACTTAACGTTCACGTTTTCTCTGACTATAAATAAGCATTGTGAGTGCTAAACCTTTACCTGAAACAACGGCACACGTCCGCATTATCCGCCAATCCTGGCAACATGGCTTGCTCGAAGGCGAAGTGCGTGCGGGTGATTTTGAGTGGCAGTTTCAATGGGATTTTCGCCAAGGAGAACTCATCGTTAAGCCTTCCCAAGGTCGAGCATTAATTAAAGAACCGCTTGGTCGCTTTTTAGAACAAAAGGACTACCAACTCGAACCAGGAGGAGATTATGCTTTTACGATTCGAGCCGACTTGTAATTTGGACTAAACAGCTTTCTTATGACCCAGAGCTATTAGCCGTCAAACGGCTTAAGTATCTTTCGATCAGGAGAATGGCAACAATGTCATCGATTGGTCGTGGTGGTTGACGCATCCCTTCGGGTAAGAATCTAGTTAATCCTTTAGGTGGATACATTTGCCAATAGCGATCGCGTGCCTCTAAAGTGCTGTAGCGCTCATCGACCATAATAATATTGATTGCTTCGGGTAATTCATCACTTAACTGCTTTTTCCAGCTTTTAGCAGTAGTTTGGTCACCCATGACTAATAGCGAAATCGGGAATTTTTGCCGCAACTGCGAAATTTGCGCGATCGCGTTTTGGGATGGGACGACTTCGTGATAATACAATTGTCGATCCACTCCCATGACAGCGACACCACATTTATCTTTACCCGGATCGAAGCCCAGAATCATTGGTTGTGTTGGTGAAAATTGTTGTTCTTTCATATAAATTAGGGAATCGGAAGTAGGGAGTAGGGAATAAAAGTTACTCGTACGGACTTGCTGGCTATAAATAATATTGTGTTTAATTATTAAATTTGATTGCTATTGATTTCTAATTTACCCTTTATTTTTCCTACTACCTACTCAATAACGGGCGTAAGACCTTGCGCCCCTACTAAGTACTAAAAATGACTTGTCCATTTAGAATTGCGATTAATTTAACCCTCAAAGGCCCAGCAGTATAGGTATCTTCTGCTGCGATCGCTTGAACTTCGATCGGTTGTTGGAACTGTCGTAATTGGGCTACAAAGCGTAGAAATGTACTGTCAATTTGAATATCGTTTAAAATACCTGCATTGCGGGCGCGAAATTGCGAAGCCGAAATTAGTAAATCAAGGCGTTGTCGCATTTGATACGATGTCATAGTTTTGGGGTCAACGGTTGTTGATGCCAAAACTTCGCCAGCTTTAAAGACAATTTGATTTAATGTTGCATCGGTAAAAAATTCGATCCGTTTTTCACCTCGAACATAATTCCCCGCTGAAAATACCCGCACGACATACTCGCGTCCAGTACTAATTTGCTTGGCGAGTAACTGAATTTGTTCGTTCGAGATTTGTAAAATCTGAAAATCGGCGGGTGGATTGCTGCCTGGTTCAGTCAAACCTACGATAGCGTTACGGTTTGCTTCTTGCAACAGCTTAATTGCTGCTTCGCGTGCTGCATTCGGTTGCTGGACGCTAACTACTGCACTCGCTATAACTTGACCGCGTATTAATGCTAATTTTCCCAAACGCAGGTCGCGGAAAGATTGATAATATTTCTCTAACCGGGCGACCTCTTGTTCAAGCGTTGATTGTTGGCTTTCAAGTTCTTTGAGTCGGGACTCGCGTTGAGCTATAACTTGTTCGCGTCCAGTGATTTCGAGGTTGCGCTCTTGAATCAATCGGTCAAGACTGGAAATTTTGCGATCGCGCTCCTCGATTGCGTTTTTACGCTTAGTTAGCTCGCGGTCACGTTTTTGAATGGCGGTTTTAGCTTCGGCGATGGCAATTTTGGCGCGATTAAACAATTGCTCGCTTTCGGCTTTTTGCTGCACAATTTCTTGCTGAAGTTTTTTGCGCTCGTTATTGAGGTTTTGCAATTGCGATCGCGCTTGTAGATACTGCCCTGCTACTTGTTGATACCGAGATTCAGCTTCCCCTAGACGCGATTGCGTTCCCCGTAACTGAGAAAGGGTCTGCGATTGTTGAGTGATGGTACGGTTGAGTTGAGTTTGGGTTTCCTTTTGTTTTTTATTAGCCTCAAGTAAATATTTATTTGTATCCTCTAAACGTTTTTGTGCTTCAGCTTGCTGATTTTTAGCTTGGCTGAGTTCTCCTGTGACTTGGGTGATTTGCGTTTCGGCTCCTTTGAGTTGTTCGCGCTTGCGACGCAAATCTTTCTGGATATTCTCCAACTCAAATACACCTTTACGCAGCCCATCATCAGCGAGAAATAAAATCCCTAACGTCGAACCGGCAATTCCAACACCAGTTAAAATGGTTACTAGTACTGCCGTATTTTTCGGGCGCAGTTTGAACAACGAAAGGCGTTTTTTACCTACCCGCGTGCCAATGCGATCGCCAACAGTGGCAATCAAGCCTCCGATAACGAGTATTGCTGTAATTAGGATGTACGCGGTGGTCATATGAAGCCTACCGAAACTCCAGATACAGCCTACTACTTCTGGTCATATTGTTAGGAAAATTAGATATGGGCAATATCTGTAATGTACTCAATTTTTAGATTTTCCTCCAGTGAGTGGGCGATCGCGCTTCGGCAGTTCTAGCCAAAAGCTGTTCAATAAAGCGCCCTACAATGTTCGCAGCAACCAGCACAAATTGTAAATGGCTGATTGCTGCATTTAAAAAATAACCCCAATTTCGATTTAGGTAAATTGGCGGCTTAAAGTTACGGGCTTGTGAACAGTGATTTTTTTCTTGTGGATTGAAATCATCTTCTTTTCGCGTAAATCACCCAGTAAGCGGGTAACGGTGACGCGGGTTGAACCAATTGCCTCGGCGATCGCTTGGTGCGATAATTTCAAGTCAATTGTGATTCCATCGGCGCAAGGAACGCCAAAATCACGACACAGAATTAACAAAAAGCTTACCAACCTCGAACCCATATCGCGGTGTGCAAGGGTTTCAATCATCATCTCTGTCTGTAAAATCCGCGAGGAGAGACCCCGCAGCATCAACATTGATAATTCTGGATTTTCCTTGAGCGCTTGTTCTACTTGTTCGATGGGGGCTGACAGCAATTCTGCAGGGGTAAATGCCACTGCATGGTAGAACCTGTCCGATTTATTGCCTGTTAGTAAGGACAAAACACCAAAAACACTATTTTCCCTTAATAGTGCGACTGTTATTTCTTCTCCCGCTTCGTACACCCTGGAGAGCTTCACTGCACCTTTGAGAAGAAAATAAACTCGTTCGGCTGGATCGCCGGGGAAAAAGATGGTTTTATTTCGTTCAAAGCTTTCCACAACAGGTGGAAACGCTCCGGTCGCCATCTGACGAAAAACATTTGCTAGGGCTTTATCTTGTGTCACAATCATCTCCCTTCCCCTACCCAATGCCGGAAAACTAAAATAGACTACCTAAGAATACACCTGAAAAATCAATAATACATTGTTAACGTTTTTGTACTTTCCTATACTCAACCTCGCTTTATCAACGTTTATCAAAGCTATTTGTTCACCATGATACATAATTTTAGTTCTTTCTCGCTACTACTTTTTGATATCTATTTACAAAGGCAGTAGTGCGAAGCTTTTATTAAGATAAAATCTGGATATTTAAGGAATATCTTAAGGAATCGCTTGGAACTTTTGTCATGGAGGATTGGTTATTGGGGATTAGTCGTAGGTAAAAGGTTATTTGCTAACGGTCATTGGTCATTGCTAAATTAGTATAATTGGGCTATTGGCTACAAATAGCTACTGATAAATAATAAATAAAATCGTCAGATCGCTTTTAATATAAGCATTTTGAGAAAAATACTGCACGAACCGCCTGTATATTTATACCAGTTACGACTACTTACAAAAATGCTGGTAATAATATTGATCCTAAAATTTTGTACTTAACTATCCTAGTATGACAAAATTTCTTGAATTTTCTAGACAGGTCTTGACATATAATGCTCAACCATAAACAGTGTCGTCAACTATATTGTATATGCTCGATCTGACCGGAAAAAACGCCCTTGTTACAGGTATTGCCAACAATCGTTCTATCGCTTGGGGAATTGCCCAACAATTGCACAAAGCTGGAGCTAACTTAGCTATTAGCTACTTGCCCGATGAAAAGGGTAAAATGGAGAAAAAGGTAGCCGAACTCGTTGAGCCACTCAATCCCAGCTTATTTGTGCCTTGCAATGTCCAAAATGATGAGCAAATTCAATCGACTTTTGCTGCAATTGAGGAAAAATGGGGCAAGCTAGATATACTCATCCACTGTTTAGCTTTTGCCAGCAAAGATGATTTAACAGGTGGGTTCAGTCAAACTTCCCGCACGGGTTTTAATACAGCTTTAGAAATTAGTACTTATTCCTTAGCACAGCTTGCAGGTGCGGCAAAACCCTTGATGACCAATGGTGGAAGTATTGTTACTCTGACCTATTTAGGTGGTGTCCGTGCTGTACCCAATTATAACGTCATGGGTGTCGCCAAGGCTGGATTAGAAGCGAGCGTTCGTTACTTAGCAGCGGAACTCGGTCCACAAAATATTCGCGTCAATGCCATTTCAGCAGGCCCCATTCGCACCCTGGCATCAAGCGCAGTGGGTGGAATTTTAGATATGATTCATCATGTGGAAGAAGTTGCACCATTACGTCGGACTGTAACTCAAATCGAAGTTGGTAATACTGCCGCATTTTTATGTAGCGATTTATCAAGCGGTATTACCGGACAAGTACTGTATGTCGATGCCGGTTATGAAATTATGGGAATGTAAGGAGTTAGGAGTTAAAAGTTAGGAGTTATGAATTATGAGTCATGACTAAAAAATTACTCCTAACTTCCAACTTCCAACTCTCAACTCCGAACTTCCCCAATTCCTAACTCCCTCAATTCCTCAACTCGCATATGCAAACCACTTCTCGACCCAATATTGCCAATTCCCTAAACCGCGTGGCATCGGTAAGTCGCACAACTTCTGAAACTGATGTGCGGGTTTCAATTAATCTCGACGGTACTGGTATATGTCAGGCTGCAACTGGTATCCCCTATCTCGACCACATGCTACATCAAATCTCATCCCACGGACTGATTGACTTAGATGTACAAGCTACGGGAGATTTGCATATTGATGACCACCATACCAACGAAGATGTTGGTATTACAATTGGGCAAGCTTTGCATCAAGCTTTAGGCGATCGCAAAGGAATTGTCCGCTTCGGTAATTTTCTTGCACCTCTTGATGAAGCTTTAATTCAAGTCGCTTTGGACTTTTCTGGACGACCTCACCTTAGCTACGGGTTACAAATTCCTACACAACGTGTTGGCACATACGATACTCAGTTAGTCCGGGAATTCTTTGTTGCTCTAGTTAATCATAGCCAAATGACGCTCCATATCCGCCAGTTGGATGGCATCAATTCTCACCATATTATTGAAGCGACATTTAAAGCCTTTGCCCGCGCCACCCGAATGGCAACAGAAATCGATCCTCGTCGTGATAAAACTATTCCTAGTTCTAAAGGGGTTTTGTAAGTTTTAAGCTAAACACATCTGAATTACATAATATAAACTTTTATATTATATCTCTTGTAGGATGGGCATCCCTGCCCATCCTTCGTAATACTGCGTAGGTTTTAGAAATCGCAAACCCACTTTCTCCCCGTAGAGACGTTACATGTAACGTTTCTACGGGGGAAATATCCTTAACCGAAAAGTATTGCCTGTTATTTAGATGTAGATTAGATGTAAAAAAAATTATGACTCCAACTTTATTTGGTCGCTGGCAAACTCGTTTATTGTTACTATCTACAGTTGGTGTGTTAATATCTTTGCCATTTGCACTAGGTTTAATTGGTTCTGGTGCTAACTCGATTTATTTTTGGATTCTTGGTTACGTGGCTGTTTTTGGGATTATTTGGGATATAGTTTACGACCAAATCCAAAAGTATCGCTGGGATCGGGATTGGCCTGCGGTTTATCAATTGTTGGCTGGAATTTGGGAAATGGTGTTTGTTTTTTGCGGAGTAAAGTTATTTGGCTTCCTACCTATACCTATTCCCAAAGAGCAACTTTCACCAGGTATATTTTTATTGCATTATAGTTTGGTCTGGCTGGCTGTGTTTATAGTTTCTCAAACTTTGATGCGGGTGATATTTGTCCGGTGGCGGTTCCGTGGTGGAGAATGGTTAGGATAAATGGTAGTTATACTAAAAACGCATAAAAATTAAACTTTTAGAATGGCTGTTAGCACTTAACGGTTAGCTTTGGCTATAGCAGATCCCAACCAGGTGAGGTACATATGTAGGGGCGCAAGGCATTGCGCCCTTAACAAGAGTGTAAAATGACTGTACCTCAGTGGACTAATTATTTTACTTCGACATTAACTTGGTATTGCGATACTTTTTTAAGGGGTCGTTGTTGCTTTTTAGCTGCATCGATTTCGATAATGTAATCTCCGGTCACAGGAAGAAATCCTTCCCATGTCATCGAGTTGATAGTTGTAGCGATAGTTTTACCCTCTGGGTCAATAATTGATAAATTAACATCACCTTCTAATATCTGTAATTTAAGCTGTTGTCCTTGGTTGCAAGTGACACAGTAACGGGTAATTTGATTATTCTCGGTGTTTCCTTGGATGGTTGTTTGACCTGGTTTTTCTACAAAGCTATCTAAAAAGCTAATTGGGGCAATAGTAAAAAGCTGTGATTCTAAAGGTTGATTAGGAATTGTAGATGGAATTATATGACTGTTTTTGGTTCGAGATAAATTAGTTGTAGATATACGAGATAAATATTTATTCAGAGAAACGCGCAAAGCAGCAACTAACCAGCCAGTTATAACTAAAGCTAATGTTGGTGCGACTAGAGGAACCCAGCCGGATTGGGTAAAGATATTAAAACTAACTAGTATTAATACTAGCAAAATGATTATTTTACCAATTAACAAAGCCCAAAATGGACGTAAAAGCCAAGCGAGAACTCCTCCAGCTAATGCCCAAGCTGCAATCCATTTTACTTGTTGTTGCCTTGACCAAACGCGAAATAATGGACGTTCTGCCGTTGCTGCGGTAAGGATTTGACTAACAACATGGGCATGTATATTTAATGCACTGATGCTGCGGCGATATGGTGTGTAATATGTATTGTTACTTGTAGTGCCAATTATGACAATTCTACCTTTCACTAAATTAGAGTTGATACGTTCTTCCAGAACATCTGCAAGACTAACTTGTTCAGCAATTTTACCAGTAGAGCGATAATCAAGCATAATTTGATACCCATCGCTGATTTGTTGGTAGCCTCGATCGAGTTTAGTTGGTTGAATTGAGGCTTTACCAATTTGAAAGTCACCTGTTTGGGTAAAGTTAACAGGCATATTGCGTTGTTTGAGGTATGCGATCGCAAGTAATGTCTCAAAAGAATATTTGGCTGTACAATATTTACTCTCAAAAGAATCGGCAAATAATAAACTGCGTCGTACTATTCCATCATCATCAACCATAATGCGGTCGAAGCCGATATTAGCTGCTGGTATTGTTGGGTCAAATTTCGTTCCCATATTACTCTGACAAGCAGCGATAATATTATCCTGACGTTTAACGTTAACTGCTAATTTTGACTTTGGTTGGTAAATATTTAGACCAATAATACTTGGTTGATACGATTGCAATTTTGTCAAAAGTTGGTTTAAAACGTTGTTGGGTGAGGATTTTAAGTCGTTTTGGGCGATATCAATAGTTAATAAGCGCGAATCTATATCAAACGGCTGTTTATCTTCATAACTTAAATTCCAGAATAAGTTCGTTGCAAATCGCAACCGCATCATCCGGTCATAAGCTGCAAGTTCCAAGGGTTGAACTATTTTAAGTTCAGCAATTCCTAAAACTAAACCAGTTGTTAGCAACCAACTTACAGTGACTATACATAAACCGTTGCGAATAAAGTTTTTCCAACTGCCTTGGTTTTTAGCGAGTTGCGGATTAGCTAATTGCTGTAAAGCTGTCAAAACTTCACTTGCTGACTGGTAACGTACTCGAAAGTCGTACCGCACCATTTTATCGAGAATATCTGCAAATCTAGCGCTAACTTGGATTTTATCGTGCCAAATCAGTTCTCCTGTGTTTGGGTCTTCACCGAGTTTAGAAGGACGTAACCCAGTTAAGGCTTGAATTGCAACTATTCCCACTGCGTAAATATCACTATTAAAACGCGGTTTTCCGGCTGATTGTTCGCTGGGCATGTAGCCTTGAGTACCAATTGCGACCGTAATTTCGCTTTGTTCGGAATCATTGACAATTTGGTTGCGAATCTCTTTAACTGCACCAAAGTCGATTAAGATTATCTTGCCATCTTGTTGGCGGCGAATCAAGTTACTGGGTTTAATATCGCGGTGGATAACTTGGTGTAAGTGAACAAATTCTAAGACATTAAGAATATCTTGCAAAAGTGAAATTACTTGAGTTTCAGTGAGTTTGACACCTCCCGATAGTTCATCACTTAAGGCAAGTCCATCGACAAATTCTTGAACTAAATAAAAATTGCTGTCTTCTTCAAAATAATCTAACAAGCGAGGGATTTGAGGGTGACTACCAATTTTACCAAGGGTAAAAGCTTCTCTCTCAAATAATTCCCTTGCCATTTTCATCACGCTTGGCGATTGCGTGTTGGGACGCAACTGTTTGACTACACAGGACGGAAAGCCAGGTAGTCCCTCATCGGCAGCCAGAAAAGTTGCCCCAAAGCCGCCTTTTCCCAAAGGACGACTGGCGCGATAACGATTTCGCAGCCTTAAGTTAGAACCACAGGTTGCACAATTAATAGCAAATGGTTCATTATTCGGATTAGCACAGGTCGGATTAACGCAATAAGTCACAGTTGATCGAAAGCCCAAGTGATGGTTGATCAAATAAAACAGTAGAGTAAAAACAAACTAATTTGTTTTTACTC
>JANNFJ010000591.1:0-9787 GCA_031379725.1 Calothrix sp. OTE_75_metabat_31 | reverse complement strand
AAATAACGGTGGTACTACCCAAACCCACGCTTTACTAGTAGATAGTCCAGCAATTAACGCTGGAAGTAATACAGGTGTCTCAGCAACCGACCAAAGGGGACAAACTCGGATTCGGGGGGGAATAACTGACATTGGTGCTTTTGAATCTGGTTTTGATAATGTCAGTATTAGTGCTTCGGTTGCCACAATTAACGAGAATGCTTCAGCAATCTATACAATTTCCCGCACGGGTAGCAGTGTTACATTAACTGTTAAATTAAAAGTTGATACTACTATTATTGACGCTGTTAGTAGCAGCGACTACACCCTCAAAGATAGCAATGGTAATGATATTGCTTTTGATAGCACTACAGGCATCGCTACAGTTACCTTTGCGGATACAGAAAGTTTAATTAACCTTACCTTCAACGCTATCCAAGAAAATCCTAATGCCGCAGAAACGGACGAAGTATTAAAATTAGATTTAGTTGCTGATGCTGCTTACGTTGTTTCTTCCACACAAAACAATGCTTCTGTCACTATTAATGCTAACGGTACGGTTGTCACCAACACTAACGATAGTGGTGAAGGTTCGCTAAGACAAGCAATAATCAATGCTAATAGTTTTACTGGTACAGATACCATCAGCTTTAAGATTCCTGGGACGGGATTAAAGACCATTGCACCCAATTCCGAACTACCAGAAATTACCGACACAGTTATTATTGATGGTTGGAGTCAAGGTGGTACTGGTTACAATGGTGTCCCATTGATTGAAATTAATGGTGAAAATGCTAATCAGCAACAGGTTACTGCGGGTTTAGATTTGCTTGCTGGTTCTAGTGGCAGTACTATTCAAGGTCTAGTAATCAACAGATTCGCGGGTAGTGGTATATTGCTCGTTAGTGACAATAACACAATTCGCGGTAACTATATTGGTACTGATGCGGCAGGTAATGCCAGTTTAGGGAATGGTCAAAATGGTATTTTGATTCGGAGTCAGGGTAACACGATTGGTGGTGCCAATATAAGCGATCGCAATCTGATTTCCGGTAACAATTGGTGGGGTATCTTCCTCGATGAAATTGCTGCAAGTAACAACACCATTCAAAACAACTATATTGGGTCTGATATTACTGGCACGGTTAATCTAGGTAACAACCAAGATGGGGTATACCTTTTTAACGATGCTAGTAATAACTTAATTGGTGGTACTGGTACTGGTGAAGGTAATTTAATCGCTTTTAATACCTTAGCAGGGATTAGTACTGGTGTTAGTTTACCTACATCTGCTGGTTCTGGCAATTCCTTCTTGAGTAATCGCATTTTTGCCAATAACACACTGGGAATTGACCTGGGTAAAAATGGTGTAACTGCGAATGACGTGGGTGATGATGATACAGGTCAAAATGATTTGCAAAACTTCCCTGTCATTACTTTTGTTTCCAACGACAAGATTACTGGCAAACTCAATAGTACTGGTAACAGCAATTTCCGGGTCGAATTCTTTGCTAACACAGATGGTGGTAAACAGGGTGAAGAATATCTGGGTTTCCAAGATGTAACAACTGATGCTAACGGTGATGTCAGCTTCGGTTTTAACTACACTTCGGTTGCTGGCAAACCCATTATTACTGCTACTGCAACCAACAGCACCACTAAAGATACATCCGAGTTTTCACTGCTTAATACTGCACCTAATTTAACAGGCAATGCGACTTTAACTAGTATTCTTGAAGATGCAACTAGTATTTCTGGTGCGACTATTACCAGCTTATTTGGTAGTTTATTCACCGATACAGACACGGGGTCAAGTTTTAGCGGTATTGCTGTGGTTGGTAATACTGCAACTAGCACCGAAGGTATTTGGCAATATTCCACCAACGGTACTACTTGGTCAAATATTGGTGTTGTTGGGGATGATGGAACAGCGTTGGCATTATCTAAAGCAAATAGTCTGCGGTTTGTTCCCACTGCCAATTATAACGGTATACCTCCAGCTTTAACGGTGCGGGCAATTGATAATACCTACAGCAGCTTTACCGATGGTACAACAAGAGTCACCGTTGATGGTAGAATTAACGGTGGACAAAATCCAATTTCAGCAGTTACTCGCACCTTAACTACTAGCATTACACCAGTTAACGACGCACCTAGTTTTACTAAAGGTGCAAACCAGACAGTTATAGCAGGTAGTGGAGGACAAGCGATCGCATGGGCAACTGGATTTAGTCCAGGGCCTGCGAATGAATCAGCACAGAATCTCGATAGTTACACCGTTACCGTAACTAACAATTCGAGCATTTTTGCCACTGCACCAACGATTAACAAGACAACAGGTAATTTAACCTTCACTCCAGTTGATACAATTACCACCAGCACCACAGCAACGGTTCAAGTTCGAGTTAAAGATGATGGTGGTACTGGTAACAATGGTGTCGATACTTCTGCACTGCAAACTTTTACAATTACAGTTAATCCGCAGCAAGTTAGTATTACTGCACTCGACCCCACTGCTGACGAATCAGGAACAAATACGGGGACTTTCCGCATCAGTCGCAATGTTACAGGTGGAAATTTAACTGTAAATCTTGCGGTTGCTGGTAGCAGTACGACAACAAGCAGCGATTATACTCTTTCTTCGGGTGGTTTATCTGTAGTTATTCCCAATGGAAAGAGTTTTGTTGATATTGTCCTCACCGCAGCTGATGATAATTTACCAGAAAATGCTGAAACCTTGCGATTGAATTTGGCAACTGGAAGCTATACCGCTGATAGTACGAGCAATAATGCGACAATTACAATTGCGGCAAATGATGCTCTAGCATACAGCATTACCACAATTAACCCGAATATAACTGAAAGCATCACGGGCACACAAAGAGCAACTTTTAATATAACTCGTAGCGGTGGTGTTGGTGTTGCCAGCTTTATTAACTATGCTATCGGTGGAACTGCAACCAACGGGGTTGATTACAACAATATATTAGTTGCCAGTGTTGCGGGTGGTTTATCGGGTATTGCCAACTTCGGAGTTGGGGAAACAACCAAGACAGTTACAGTCGATGTTTTGGATGATAACGTTTATGAACCGGATGAAAGCATAACTGTTACCCTCAGCAATCCAAATAAAACCACAGCACCGGAAAATTCTACAATTACAACCAGTGAAGCTACAGTCAATATTACCGCCAATGACAATATACCCAGTATCAGTATCAACGATATTATCGTTACCGAAGGTACTACAGCTAACTTCACCGTCAAACTTTCCAACCCTAGCTACCAAACTATCAGCGTTAATTATAGTACTGCCAATGACACTGCTTTTGCAGGTGTAGATTTTACAGGTGTTTCCAATCAACTTCTGACGTTTAACCCAGGTGACATCAGCAAAACCATATCTGTTAACACCACAGCAGATACTAAACTTGAACCAACCGAAACATTCCAAGTTAATCTAACTTCACCAAACAACGCAACAATTAGTGATGGTCAGGCAATCGGGACAATTAACGATAATAGTAATCCTCCCACTGTCAGCATCAGCAATGTTGCCATTACCGAAGGTAATAACGGTACTTCTAATGCTGTCTTTACCGTCAACCTCTCTGAAGCTTCTGGTAAAACGACAACAGTAAATTATACAACTGCTGACGGTACTGCAATTAGTGGGGTTGATTACAATGCTGTCTCAGGTAGTCTAATTTTCAATCCTGACGTTATCAGTCAAACGATTTCTGTACCAATTATTGGTGATTTTGTCGATGAAGTTGATGAAACCTTCCTTCTCAAACTCGTTGCTGCGACAAATGCAACAATTGCGACTAACCAAATCACTGCGGTAATTAACGATAACGACACAGCAGGTTTTACCATCACTCCTACTACTGGATTAACTACCAGTGAAGGTAGAGATAAAACCAGTTTTAATATCCAGTTGAATAGTAAACCGACTGCTAATGTCAGCTTCAGTTTGAGTAGTTCAAATACTCAAGAAGGACAAGTATCCACATCCAGCATTACCTTCAATTTCACCAACTGGAATTTGCCACAAACGGTGACAGTTACAGGTGTAGATGATACAGTAGTTGACGGTAATATAGCTTATAAAATTATTACGGGAGTGGCAGTTAGTAATGATGTCAACTACGGTGGTTTCAATGCTGTAGATATCAATGTCATTAATATAGATAATGATAATCCCACAGCCAAAGTTGCCAATGGTACATCAACATCTGATACCTTAATGGGAACAAATTTAAACGATCGCATTTTCGGTCTAGCTGGAAATGACACCATTATCGGTGGTGCTGGTGCAGATGAACTCTATGGTGATGATGGTAACGATACTATCTTTGGTGATGGAACTTCATCGATGCAGCAATTCGGTATTTCGATGAACGACTTGATTCGGGGAGGTGAGGGAAGCGATCGCATTTACGGTGGTGAAGGAGATGACTTGCTGTATGGGGATGCAGGTAACGACCAAATCTGGGGTGATGCTGGGAATGACAAAATCTGGGGTGGTTTGGGTAATGATATATTGACTGGTGGTTTGGGGAATGACAGATTTTACATTACTAGGAATGAAGGTATAGATACGATTACCGATTTCCAAAATCAAGATGTCATTGCTTTATCAGGTGGTTTAACTTTCTCTGGTTTGTCTTTCACCCAAAATATCAACCAAACTTTTATAACGGAAACTGCGACTAAGCAAGTTCTGGCAATTTTAACTGGAGTTCAAGCTTCGAGTTTGACAGCAAATTCTTTTACTAGTGTTTAAGTTTGCTATAGCTGTCCTGGTTAAATGTAGAAAATACGTAGGGTGCGTTAGCGACAGCGTAACGCACCATGCAAAGTCCTCGGTGCGTTACGACTTGCGTCTAACGCACCCTACGGATATAAAAATCTTCTTTTCCTAAATGGAAAACTATTTCTTTGTGTCTTTTGCGTCCTTTGTGGTTAAATTTTTAAACCACAAAGTACACGAAGAACACGAAGGAAGAGAAGAATAAATATAGAGTAGCAATAACATTATCATAAATAAAATGAATATCCACAAATCGACAAAATATTTCTGTACGCTTTTACTGTTGGGACAATTTACCTCTACTGCTGCTGCACAAACAATTAAACCGGAAAATATAACGACTGCAAAACAAGCACAGCAAAACTCAAAAACTATTTCTTCTCTGAAAAGGTTTAAGTTACTAAACTCACAACTCCGCACTCTCAGAGAAGCTAACTTTAAATCAGATATTCTGCATTCACAATTATCATTACCGAATATTAAAACCACTCAAAAAATCACTCAAACTCCTGAAGTAAAGCCCGAAAAAGGTATATATATTACTCCTCGAATTGGGGCACAATTTACCACTGGTTCAGGTGTTGGATATGACAGTTCGTATACATCAGTTGAAGGGTTTGTTCCACTCGTTCAAAATCCCGGTAAAGACCTAACATTTATCCAAGGAAAATTACATCTTGCAACTACAGATACCCTAGCTAGTGGCAATCTAACTTTAGGACATAGATTATATAGTACTAGAGATAATCGTGTTATTGGTGGATATATTGCATACGATGCAAGGAATACAGGCAATAATAAGTTTAACCAAGTAGGTGCTGGATTTGAAAGTTTAGGTGAATCGTGGGATGCTCGTGCAAACCTTTACATCCCTGTTAATGATACTCGTCAAGTAAGTAACGAATCGATTTCAGAAACATCATCACCGTTATCTGTTCCCCAGTTCCAAGAAAATTTTTTGGTACAAACTCGCAACGTACAACGACAAGTTAATCGTCGTTTTGAAGTAGCGATGAAGGGTATTGATATCGAAGCAGGGGTAAAACTAGCAAATATTGGGACAACCGGAGATGTACGCGGTTATGCTGGATTGTACTATTATAATGCTAGCAATAACGATGAAATTTTTGGTGGTCGTGCCCGTTTAGAAGTTAATCCGAACGATGCATTAAAATTAGGTGTTTTACTATCGAATGATTCGACCTTTGGAACTAATTTAGTATTTAGTGTTGGTGCTTCATTACCTGGAACTCGTCCAGTCGGATTGAAGAAAAATTCAGTTTTAGCACGTTTTGGGGAGTCGATTGTTCGTAATGATAATATTATTATCAAAGAACAACAAGAATCTACAATTACGAGTTTACAGGAAACAATTCTTCTTACCAATCCTGCAACCGGACAACCTTGGGAATTCCAACATGTTAATTTAGGAATCGGAACAGGTAACGGTACATTTGAAAATCCCACAGGGACTGTTGCCGAAGCTTTAAATATTGCCCAAGCAAATGATATAGTTTACGTTCAAGCTGGTATAAATCCTGGGATTCCTGGATTTACAATTCCCAATAGCGTTCAGGTACTATCGACTGGTGTAGTACAGCAAATTAATACCGTTGAAGCTGGTACAATTCAATTACCACTTTCGGGTACTGGAACATTACCTACAATCACAGGAACAGTGACAATGGGTAATAATACAACACTTTCAGGATTTGCGATCGCTTCGGGTAGCAACCCTGGTATTTTTGCTAGTAATATTGGTAATTTTACGATTCGCAATAATACGATTACCTCTCCAACTGCCCAAGGGATTTTATTGGAAAATGTCAGGGGTGAAGTAGCGATTACAAATAATACTATCCAAGATTCGGGTATTAACGGTTTACAAATTAGCAATAATCAAGGAAAACTTGACCTCAATCTAACCGGAAACACTATTAGAAATAATGGCATCGGAAGTATTAATGAGAACGGTGAAGAAATCATTGATGAGAACGGTGACGAAAACATTGATGGGGATGGTATCGAAATCATTGATGGGGAAGGTATCGAAATCATTGATGGAGATGGTATCGGAAGGATTAATGAGAACGCTATCCAAAGGATAAATGAGAATGCTATCCAAAGGATTAATGAGAACGCTATCCAAAGGATTAGTGGTAACGGTGTCGATATCGAACTTAGTAACACTGCAACTGGCACATTTAATTTTATTAATAATACTATTGCCGATAACACAAGTATTAACGGGGTTGCGAATGGTGTCAATATCCAACTTCTTGACAGTGCTAATTCAACATTTAATTTCGCTAAAAATGTTGTTACAAATAACGCCGGACAAGGGATAACTATTGCCTTAGAAGCAAGTGCAAATGGAACTTTTAACTTGACTGATAATAATCTAGCGAATAATACTTTATCAGGATTAAGCGTATTATTATCTAACAACAGTCAGGGTAATTTCAAAATTGCGAACAACACAATTACCAACAATAAAATACAGGGTATTGACTTCTTGTTAGCTGATAGTAGTTCGGGGTTTTTCAATATTAGCAGTAATACAATTACCGATAATCGGCAAACAGGGGTTAATATTGTACTTTCTAATACTGCCCAAGGAGATATAAATATTAGCAATAATCCGCAAATTTCGCTAAATGGTTTGTATGGTATATTTGCCAGTGCTAACGATAATTCACAACTGCGGTTAACTGTAGATTCCAATTCAATTGATTATAATACCAGTAATTTTGCAATCACTAGCTTCAATACAGCAAAAATTTTTGCTGCGGTTAGGTCAAATAATATTATAGGTAATGCTGGTATAAGCGATTTTGAAGTCGTAACTTATGACAGTGCTAACATTTGCTTACAAGCTAAAAATAATCAAATTAATGACTTATTTATAAATGATTTATTTGGAGGAATCCTCCAAATTGAAGGAGATTTATTAACTGCTAATATGCTTCCTTCTACAGGCATCGGAATTAGTCTTAGTGCAACATCTGTTCCCGCAGGAACTTGTGGATTTTAGATAAAGTTAAAATTGTTTATACCAATTTAATATGAAGTTGCATAATAAATAACCCCACCCTAACCCTCCCCGCTTGCGGGGAGGGGATTAAGGGGTGGGGTAAAAACAGCCTAGACTGAGTTCCAAGGGGACACGCACTTGCGTTCGTTTCGATTAGCCCTACCATTGAATGGTAGGGCGGGATTTTGGGCATTCGAGAAGGCTATATGCTGCCAGTATTGAGTATTGAGGGGTGATACCCCTGATTTGCCAGCGCCTCGAAGAAGTCGGGGATTTGTCAACCGATCAAAACTTATGACACGAATTAGTAATTGGTACCAAACAAGCCTTTCTCAATAACATGGTAAAATTAAAATAAATTCAACTGAAAAAAATTGGTTACTAGCAATGTCATACAGTGATTTTAAAGACCTAGATAGCCTCAAATCTCTAGGAATTACCACAATTGAATCAGTACAAAATTTAATCGCTTTCGACCCAGTTGAACCAAGTTTATTTCTGATTGAAGCATTGAAAAGATTCGTACCTCTAGCAACTGCTATCAACACAGAAAAAGCACGATCTGAATATATAATTGCTCCAATTCTCAGTGAAATTGCGTTCATTAATTCTCAGGTAAGTTTATTCTCAGGACGTAATTTTAATGTGGACGCAAGCAGAGGATTAACAGGATTTTGTGATTTTATTCTTACTCATAATCCAGATAAACTGGTGATTAAAGCACCTGTAGTAGTTATTGTAGAAGCAAAAAATGAGAATATTAACGATGGACTTGCACAGTGTATTGCGGAAATGTTTGCAGCACAAATAATCAATCAAAAAAATCTGGAAGAAAATATCGAAACTGTTTATGGTATTGTCACAACTGGACAAATATGGAGATTTCTTTCAATAGAAAAAAGCCAGCAAGTAAAAGTTGACCTTAATGAACATTATTTAACACCTTTAAATGAGCTTTTGGGAATTCTTGCCTCAATCACATCAATTCCTAACAAAAGTGTTTAACACGCAATTGTCGAATTTTCAAATTTAACAACTAATTAGTTACAGTACAAACTTACCGCCCATTAAACTAATTATAGAAGGCAAAAAAAACCTCTCTTACTTCCGACCTCCAACTTCTGTTAACATTCGTTGGTTAACAGTACAATAATTTTTACGAAGTGTAAGGAAAAGCACCTAACAGTCGTAAATTACCGACTTCAAACAACGTAAAAGCATTACCACACTGCTCTAAAAACACAAAAACTTGTCTAAAATAATCTATTGTGAATATTACACTCAATTCTCAACGTGTTGGATTGTAAAAGTAATAAGTAGCAGTGTAATTTACCCGCGATTCAGCATTTATACGGTCATAATTGCAACCATAATTAGGTGCTTTTCCTCCCGTTGTATTGACTCGTTGGATATAATCTACTTTGCTAAGTATACCATCACCAACGTGCGATTTAGCTGTTAGTAATAACCAAGGAATAGTATTTGTACTGGGTGGATTAACACGAGTTTTCATTTCACCGATAACTTTGCTACCGTCATTTGCTTCCCATGTCGGGCCACCGTAATGTTTGCCAATGTAATTACCATTTTTGGAGTTAAATAGAATCGCTTCAGGTGCTTTTAATGTCCATTCATATTCAGTATTGCGATTGAACACATACAATCGACCACGTTCACCATTCTCAAGTAGAATTGGCGTTCTAAAAACTTTAACGGTGTAGTCGAGATCTAGTTCGATTCTACTCTCTAATTTCTCCCAAAAATCAGCATGAAAGCTAATTTCTCGCCCTTCAGATACATCGGTCAGCGTCTGAAAAATTGCCTTTTCAATCCGTTGGCGCAACTCATTACAGTTATTTTCACCTTGGCAGTGTAATTGCTGAATTTGTAATTGACCAGTTTTTTTGAATAAGATAATTGCCCCGCCTTCGCCATCGGTGACTCGCGTCACCATTAGG
>JANNFJ010000587.1:0-5155 GCA_031379725.1 Calothrix sp. OTE_75_metabat_31 | reverse complement strand
CGCCCCCTCCCCCCCCATCCTCCCCTTCTCCCCCCTCCCTCTCTTTCTATCAGGGAGTTGGTTTTGCTTTACTTGCAGCAGTGGGCAACGCAGCAGGTGCCGTTCTTTCGCGTGCAGCACTGGCAAATAGTAATATTAATCCGCTATGGGCCGCTCTACTGCGTTTGACTGCGGCAGTGCTTCTACTGCTACCTTGGATTGCATGGCAGCAAAAATGCACAAATATGACCCTAGATCCTACCTGGAAATCTCGAAAAATCTTAGCTGCAACTTGTTTTGCTGCCTTTTGTGGGACATTTCTTGGTATTTGGTTGCAACAATTTGCTATTAAGTTTACAGCAGCGGGAATTGCCTCGACATTATTGCAGAGCAGTCCGGTGTTTGTGTTACCGTTGGCAATGTGGACGGGTGAAAAAGTCAGCTTGAGAGCAGTAGTTGGAGTCACAATTGCGATCGCCGGAATTGCATTACTTTTTTATCTCAAATAAATCTCAACTACACAAAGCGATAATGATTTGAGTCAAGGGATTTTTACAAAAATTAATATTATTAGCAACTAATCAAGCCCGTATTCCTGCCAAAGCAAACTTTGCAGTTGATACCGATCGAGTTGTTCAGAAAAAGAAAGCAAATTGGCATAGGGAAGCGAGTATTGACTAAAAAAGGGGTATTTTGGCAATCTTGAAGTGTAATCAAAAAACACCGCAAACCTGTCGGATGTAACAGGTTTTTTGCCACGATGAAAAACACTGCCAGTTGCAGCAAACACAACTGTTCCAGAAACTCCCTTACAGGAACAGTAATTTGATGGTGACAAAACCTCTAACATGTTTTTGTCCTGGATGTAACCGCATTTGTATTTAAGCCTGCGGACTAGTTTTTCGGTTATCGGTCGAGGAATATATTGAAATGGTCCGCCATCTTCACTGACATTAGTCAAATAAATAATCACTTTAAACACTTGCCGATCTTCTGTATCGATGTGCCACAGTCGAGATTTATGCTCAACTAGATTGGCAATATCTCGACGATAAAAAGCTCCTTGATAAGCGACAGGAAGACCAAAATAATTTTCGGCAATGTTAAGTATACGTTTTTCCAATCCCCAAAGAAAAATCTCTGGGTTTTCTACCATTTGCCCTGGAGTTGCGTGAACTACATATTCATTCTTGTCTCCAGACACACTTCCCGGTATTTTTGGCATCAACAGCTTGGCAATATCAAACATTTTCAACGCTGAGGGAATGCCTAGTGCTTCAAGCGATGCGATCGCAACTCCTTCTTTTTTTACCGTTTCAACGAGAGTTAAGTCTGTAGCCGAAAGCGGGGGTAAGTTAATAGCATGATTGTTTACTGCCGATCGATATGCAATATCCGCGTGTTTTTGCAAAAAAGGTATCTCGTATATGCGTTTTAATGCTTGATTGCGTATTCGCTTCCCGATTTTTTTCATATTTAATTGTTTTATGTCAGGTTGTAAAAGCTTTACACACTACAAGTACTATTACTGGCATAGATTTGTTTCTTAAGGCTTGTTTTAAGTCAAAATTCATACTTAATTTACAAAAGGGGGATTTGAAAAACTTAGCTTTACAAAAACTAAATAAATTTGTATCTTCCCAATTTGCCTATTTTATCTTAAATAATCTCGATTTTAACTATTTAAGGGGGCATACAAGTAATATCAAGTTGCAGCTACAGAAAATATATTTTAGTGATTTAATATACTTAAACCAAGGAAATTATCATTGATTAAACAAAATTAATTGTCAAAATTAGTAACAGTATATACAATGTCTGTGACTGGTTCAAGCTTAAGACTTTTGATTAATTGGTTTTTAGACTACTGGATTCATGTCATTAATTTTGACTAGTCGAGAGGGCTAGAATCCGGGTTTCTTCAAGAAACCCGGATTCTTTTAACCCCTCAAAACTTATGACATGGACTACTAGCTTGAAAATTATTGGCATATAAGTAATTAGTATTATTTTATACTTTTACTATCAAGCTTGAATGTAAGCAACAAGGAGAATTAAAAATGCCAATGACGCTAATTGCAGGAAAATTTCGAGTTACTCAGACTTCCCCCGATGGTGACTCAATCCGATTTTATGCTAATAATCCAGAATTGTGGAAAAAAATATCTAAATCAATCCGCACAAATGCCACAGGTGGCGTTCAGCTACGATTAGATTCAATTGATGCTTTAGAAACCCATTTCTCGCCGAAGGGGGGTAGTATTGGGGGAGTACAGCATCAACCATTAAAATATGCTCATGAAGCTGGTGAGGAATTGCTGAAATTTTTAGGGTTTAGTAAGGTGACTCGTGGCAAGAGTGAGAAGGTTACGGCTACCATACCCGATGAAGTACCGGGTTTTATTCTGACTCGATTTGCAGATATGTATGGTAGAGGTGTTGCGTTTGCGTTTAAGGGTGAGACAAAACAGGAAGATGGTAGTGATATATTTTTGGACAAATCTCTATTGCCCAAAAGTGTAAATTACCATCTTTTGAGTACAGGACTTGCATATCCGACATTTTACTCGAAGTTGTATCCAGATGTGCGATCGCAATTGGCTGGAGCCGCGCAAACAGCACGTAGCCAGAAGAAGGGTTTGTGGAAGGAAGACAAGACGAATGTAGGTTTTGTTTTAGAAAGCTTGGAAACGATTACAGACGAGGCTGTAATTTTACCAAAATTATTTCGCCGTTTGTTGGGTTATTTGGCTATTAATGATGGAAGTGTTGCACTCGATGGATTCAAAAGCTATCTTGCATCGTTAAACGATAAGTTAATTATCTTGCCCGATGGTCACGTGACGGGGTTTGATTATGTAGTCAAAGTTGAAGGTCAGAATCTCAAGTTGACCCAACAATCTGAAAATTTAGTCTTTATTGAGAAATAAATAATAATGTAGAGACGCGATATATCGCTTTCATGATATATCGCGTCTCCATCGATATATCATGAAAGCGATTTTTTGACCCTAACCACCGTATTCCCCGGTAATCAATAACCACATGCGAGCAGAAGAATATCCAGTTACAGGATTTTTTTGAACTGCCCTTGCCATAATAGCTCCTAGCAATCCCCGACGAACTTCCAAATCTGCTATCCCTGAAATTTCCTGCGCCCGATAAAAATTAATTATTGCAGTGTTAAAGTCATCTTTATTCGCTGCTGCATTAATGGCAATTCGCATTAAGCGGGTATATTCTGCCCCATATTCAGGATTAACGTCCAGTTGATATGGTATGCAGTCACCCGAATCGTTGAGATTACCTTGTTTCTTTGTAAATTGACTGAAGCATTGCGGACGATTATTTTGAGCAAAGCTAGGTGTAGTTAAGGTTGTGGCAATAACTACCGCTATCAATACAAACCAATTGAGTTGTTTAGCCACTTTTTTCTGTTATTCATACATTTCTACTTTCTACATTGGATTAGTGCGTAGATGCAAATCTAGTCAATAAAAATACAAATAAAAATTTTATTGCTTACATTTTAATTTCCTTAAACCACACGAGTTTTCCGTTTTTCTATGAATTGTTCAACACTTCCAAATTCCTGGCAAACCGTACTTGCTGCCGAATTTGACAAACCTTATTTTCAAAAACTCGAAGCTTTTTTAGCCGAAGAACGACAAAATCAGATAATTTATCCACCCGAGGCAGAGGTTTTTTCAGCGTTTGAATTAACACCTTACGAATCGGTAAAAGTTTTGTTACTCGGTCAAGACCCCTATCACGATGACAACCAAGCACATGGATTGTGTTTTTCCGTGCGGACTGGTATCAAACCACCGCAATATACCTCCGGTACGCTACCGCGATATACCTCCGGTAGGCTACCGCCATCGCTTGTGAATATTTTTAAGGAGTTAAGAGACGATATTGGTTGCAATATTCCTAGTCATGGATATTTAGAAAGCTGGGCAAAGCAGGGGGTTCTCATGCTGAATGCAGTGCTTACAGTCCGGGCACATAGACCTAATTCTCACAAAAACCAAGGTTGGGAAAAGTTTACCGATGCAGTCATTAGAAAAGTCAATGACAAAGCTGACCCAGTTGTATTTGTTTTATGGGGTAGGTACGCACAGAAAAAACTTGATTTAATTGATGCAAGTAGGCATACAGTCATTCAATCGGCACATCCTTCTCCCCTATCTGCCCGCAATGGTTTTTTTGGTAGCAAACCTTTTTCAGCGATTAATTCGGCATTACAAAAATCCGCAATTAACTGGCAGATTAATTAGGAAGTAGGGCAATACTGCAAGGGATACAAATGTAGAGACGTTACATGTAACGTCTCTACAAGGGTTTCACTTAACTACTCCCCACTCCCCACTCCCTTATCCTCCTTACTTTCTGTTGGCACTACAACATCCGAACCCGACGATGTGGGTGCAGATGGTATCACAACCGAATTCGATCGTGTAGGTGCTTCTTGCGACTTCTTATTTTCCGAAGACGATGAACGCGAATCGCGGACGGTTCGCAACTTTTCGATCAAAGATGGTGTTGATGGGGCTTTAGGTATAGAAGAACCGCCATTTTCGCTATTATTGCGATTCGTGCCGTTGCTACGTTTTGGCGTTGCGTTGTCACTATCGCTGCTATCGTTGTTAGTGCTGTTACTCCGGGTTCGAGAATTTCTCGAATCGTCGGAATTATCAGAATTTCTAGAATTATTGGAATTGTTAGAACGATTGGAGTTACTTCCGCTAGATGTACCTTGGTCGTAAGTACGACGAATGCGCTTGCGTCTGGTTGGAGTCGTCACAGGTGTAGTGTCACTGCGGTCTGTTTTTTGGGTTCCCTGGGAAGCGGTTGTTTCTGCGGTTACTGATGGTGATGCAGTTGGTGTAATAGTTGGGTTGCCGAATGGTTGGGCATTGGGTTGTTCAACAATTGGTTGTGGTGAGGCAATTGGCTGCGATTTTGAAGCAACTTGTTGGACTACACTAAACCCGCCTGCTGCCGCTAACAGGGCGATACCCAGACCGATAAATACTTTTGGATTTAATACTTTTTTGGCAATGTTGGGGTTAAATTTTCGCGCAGATGCAGGGAGTTGACTACCATTTTGCGTAACCTGAAGGGGCGAATTAATCGCTAGGTCTTCTTGCGTTGATAAATTAACCGTTTGTAC
>JANNFJ010000586.1:0-1757 GCA_031379725.1 Calothrix sp. OTE_75_metabat_31 | reverse complement strand
TAATCTTAAACCTTCGGTACAAAATGTAATTGAGTCAAAAGTTGACAAATTTGTAAAAATCAATAAAGTACCTGTTAGATAATTAAGTTTCGATTACTTTAGTCGATAGTCCAGCGAAGTTAAAATCTGATGTTTTACCTATAATGTAAACATCGATTTCAATGTCACCAAGTCTTGCAACTTTTATATCAATGAGATTTTCTTTGATAACTTTGACTAAATTTTGATATTTACTAACTGTGTCTCTATCTTCGGAATTATGCCAGTCTTGTTCGGTAGTTGCTATTGCGAAGAATGAATCGACATCAGTAAATTGAATAGGTATATTTGGAGGATGTGCAGTTTTTTGGGAAATAAGTTCTGTAGTAATGTCTTTTTTGTCTTGATTTTCTGCTTGCCAAAAAAAGGCTTCAAAGGGATATTCTGATTCACTCATAAATAATAGGTCTCTTGATGCTTGTTCAAGAGTATCTACAATTAAGTTATTGTTAGAATTGTTTGTTTGGCTTAACTTTTCGGGGTTCATACAAAATCTTAATTAAATATAGAAATTTTTTGATTATTTTTTGGACAGGCAGGATGCCTATCCTACGGGTTTTTTTTGATTGGGTTCATTGATTTTTCTAACCAGTTAAAAGCTTGGGAAGAAAGTAATGTTAAACATAGATAAATTATTGCTACACCTGCGTAGATTTCAAAAGCACGATAGTTTTGAGCAACTATTAATTGTCCTTTGCGAAATAGTTCTTCAAAACCTATTACTGCTACTAAACTGGTATCTTTGAGCATACTAATAAATTCATTACCCAAAGGTGGTAGCATTCGTCGAAACGCTTGAGGAAATATGACAAAGCGCATAGTTTGGACTGAACTTAAACCTAGTGATTCGGCTGCTTCGGATTGTCCTTTTTCGATTGATTGGATACCAGCACGGACAATTTCGGCAATGTAAGCAGCACTATTTAAGCTTAATGCGATGACAGCAGCGACGAAACGATTTAGACTGAAATTTAAACCTAAACTTTGAATTAGTGCGGGTATACCAAAGTAAATCATGAAAATTTGCACTAGCAAAGGTGTACCACGAAAAAAATCAACGTATACTCGTGCAATCTGGCGCAAAGGTGCAATATGGGAAAGTCGAATAATTCCGATTAGAGAACCGCTGATTAAACCCAAAAATACTGAAAATACCGTTAATTGTAGCGTGACCAATGCACCTTGTAACAGGATAGGGAATGACTGGACAAGAATATTAAAAGAAGTTGCGATCGCATTACTGCTATCATTACTTTTACTGTTAAATGCTATTTTTTCAGGTAATACTGGCGGTTTAGCTTTAAACCACTTCTGATAAATTTGTGTATAAGTGCCATTTTCGAGAATTTTTCCTAAACCTTGATTAATTAACGCCAAATTTGGTGAATTTTTAGGTGTCGGAATTCCGTAATATTCTTCCGTTAATAGTTGCTGCACTACCTTAATTCCGGAAATATTTCCAGAATTAATTGCATAAGCAAGCACTGGTGCATCCCCAATCATCGCATCTACATTACCATTTACCAATTCTTGCAACGCTGATGAAGTCGAATCGAAAGTGCGAACCTGTGCTGCGTTTGCCTCTTTTCCTTTTGCTGCACCAGTTGTACCAATTTGAACGGCAATTTTTTTGCCCCTAAGCTGATCAAAATTCGTAATTTCTTGATTGTTTGACTTGATTGCGATCGCCAACCCCGATTTAAAATAAGGACGTGAAA
>JANNFJ010000580.1:0-4106 GCA_031379725.1 Calothrix sp. OTE_75_metabat_31 | reverse complement strand
ACTAATGTACATGCTTTTGGCTTAATCATAGGCTTTGGACTTTTAGGTAAGACTTCTTCTTTTTGTTGAACCAAAAAGTCAACCTCGCTATTTTGAAGTTCGGTTAAGTCGTTTGCATCTTGTACGTGCTGTAATTTTTTAGAATTCATGATTTTTGTCCTTATATGTAGATGCAATTGCATTTTTTGGTGTGATGATAATATTTACAACCTAGATATTATTAATTTCGGAAAACTCAAAAACTCATTTGTTCAATATTTCAACAAGGTTGATTGCAATTGTTTCTTTTGCGATTATTTATAACCGGATATTCTACATTAATATTCGCATGTATTTTTTATAGTTATATAGCTATAAAAAAATCATCAATAATAAGCGTGCCTTTTACAGATTTGATAAAACCTCAGCAATAATTCGCTCGTATTTATCTTTTTAATTAGTGTTACGAGTACATCCCCATTATTTTTGCTCTGGAGCGATACGCAAAAAGCGTAACCAACGGTATCGCAGTCCTACGTCCTGCCAGGTGTAGCTATATTTACCGATTCTGCTTTCTCCAATCCCAAGGTGCTACAGCATTCGGGTCGCTCCATATTCCAGCTAGTTTTACCTTAGCGATTTCTTCAGCTTGAGCGATCGCATCCCGGTTCGAGCAATTTTGGCTATATTTTGAATAGTGTCTGGCGAAGCCAGCCATTACCATGTCGCCGTTTACGAATATCTCTTCCCCACTTTGATAACCTGGTGTACCCGGTTTGGGTTTGACAAACACCTCAGCGATAGTTCGCCCGTACTTATCTTTTTCGATTGGTGTCACGATTACGTCCCCATCGCCCTTGTTGATAAGCGATCGCAATCTTTAGTGCGTTTAAAAGTTGCGACATTGGAACAGTTTTAGTAAAAATTTACAATTGTTTGAATAAGGTATAACTCTTACTGGGTAAAGCTTTTATGGTATTATAGTATAAATGCTCTGGCAGTGCTACCAACACCCCAGAGCGTGGTCAACCTAATGTAAGTAGGTCAACATGAATATTATATTTGACCCAGAGAAACATTTTCTGGGTAAGCTTTGCCGTCATGAGCATGAATGGAAAAATACAGGACAAAGCTTAAGGGTAAGGATTTCGTCTGGATCTCATCGATGTGCTGTTTGTGTTGATTTGCATAACAAGCGGCATACAGGCAATACTGAATACTATAAGGAAGCGTATTCTAAACGTGGTAAATCTTGGTACGAGAAGAACCGCGATCGCTTGAGAGAGGAGCGTAAAGTTTATCGTAAGTTGAATGCTGAAAAAATTGCTTCAAGGACTGCTAAATATAGAAAAATTAACAGAGTAAGACTCAGGGAGTCTTACAAGGAATATTATCAAAGAAATAAAGAGAAGTGTTATATTAGCGGAAGAAAAAGGAGAGTTAGGAAGCTTCAAAATCATTCTGCTCATTACTCACAACAAGATGTACTCAAGCGTTTTGAAGAATTTGAATTTAGTTGTGCATACTGTGGATCAAAAGAGTTTTTGACTGTGGATCATTTAATCCCGGTATCTAAGGGAGGACCAGATTGTATAACTAACTTGGTTCCCGCCTGCTCTTTCTGTAACATTTCCAAGGGAAATCGAGACGTAACTAACTGGTACTTAAAACAAGATTTTTATAGTAAGCAACGTTGGAGGAGGTTGCTTACTGTAGTCGGGAAAGAAATAGTTTTGGGTCAAATTCCCTTGTTCTAATTTCTTTTATGCTTTTTTCTCCACTCCCAAGGGGGAATTGAATTGGGATTAGCCCATATTCCGACGCGATTTTGCTTTGCTATATTCTCTGCTTTCAAAATCGCGTCTTTATTGGGACATGAAGATATGTATTGAGGATAGACCCTGGCCATTCCAGCTTTTAGCATTTCTTCTTGAATAAATTGCTCTGAGCCGTTTTTCAAAGATATGAAGATTTCAGCCACGGTTCTGTTATATCTATCGGTGCTAACTGGGCTGATCATGATTTTGCCTTTTGTTTGGTCGAGAAGCTTTTTCAAGTAAGCTTTGGCTTCTTGTCCACCTTCTTGTTTGCTTTCGTTTGCGTCGATTCCACAGAATCGGACTTTTAACTCTTCACCTGTGGTTTGCCGGACGGTGATGGTATCGCCGTCTGCAACGTTGGTAACTGTCCAATTTTCGCTAAGTGGTGGGGCTTTACCGCTATCGGGAGTCCAGCTTTTATCCCCTAGTAATTTCCAACCTAAAAATACCAACATCCCAATTAATAATAGGGGGGAACCGTTTAAGAAGTTCTTTAGCATTAATAACTATCTCGCTATGACACTTTTATTAGTTTGCCCAGTTACCCTAAATTTTTAACTTTCGATTCCACTTAACTTGATTAACTTGTCTGCTATGACAATTAATATTATCATTACCATACAAATGGAACTGTCTGTCAGACAATGCACAAGTGTATGGTGGACAATTCTATTTATTTAATACTTGTATGGCAGACAATTGAATTTACCTAATCCTTGTATGCCAGACAATTACTAATATAATTATCGATATTTTTTGTAAAGGTAAATTTACTTTTCACTCTGATTATTCACCCCAAATTTATAGTTATAGCTGCCAAGGCGCGAATTTCTACTGATAATGCGATAGCGAAGCTAACCGAAGGTATCGCCCTCTCAATTTAATAATTATTCAGTAATATTCCCGTACACAATATTCTCTAAGTAAATAAATATATGAAATAGGAAACATAAATTGGTGAGGGCAAATGAAAGTATTTAACTTGGTTAAAAAAGGAATTATTGCAACTACGGCGCTCTCCGGTGTGCTGGTAGCCAATAGTGCTTTTGCGATTCCTTATGGAACCGATACTGTTTATAAGGCGATGGGAACCAACGGACAAACAGAAGTTTATGTTAGTTCGACTGCGGGTTCTCGCGTCAATGTATTGCTCGGAGCAACAGATAGACCGCAGGCAAGAATTGCAGGTGCTTGCGGAGAAGTAAGAATTTCCGTGCCGTCTACTGGTAGTTTTGCTGGATTAAAAGTTGACGATGTAGCAGTCGATGCTTCGACACTTTTAACTCAAACTCTGCCAAGTTGTATTAGTGGCAGCTTTGCAGAACCGAGAACTGCCAATTTTAAAACTCCTACAGGACAAATAGTTATTGTTGGCAAAACGGTTGGTAATGCGGTAAAGGTTTCATTGCCCCAGGAAACAACGCGGGCGGTAACAGTTAATGCTTGTGGATTTGGAGTGTTAAGAGGCTCAACTACATCTCCACTACCTGCTAATTTTACAATTGGCACGCAAAATTATACTCTCGCATCAGTTCCAAATGCTACGAGTGGTCCGATTTGTCGGACGAATGGGGCAATTTCAACAGGTTACGTCCCGGCTGCGTGGCCCTAACTCAAACTCTTCAACTCTTTTTATCTGACAACTAAATCTCTCTTGGTTAAAATTAGCCAGCTTTTTTGCTGGCTTTTTATTAATTATGAAAAAATATATTCTAATTTTTGGTACTCTTATTGCCACCCATCTCGCATCATTCCCAGTTAATGCCCAAACTGGATATTTAGGTGCGGATGGATTTTATTCGATTCGCGGATTGGAGCCGTATAAACCTTATTCAATAGATTTAGGTGGAATGCCATTGGTGCGGGCAGCGACTGCGAATAAATGTGGAGTTTTGCAATTTATTCCCTCCAAAAATTTGCAACCCAACGATAAATTTGAAGTCCGCGACCAAACCACGAATAAAAATTACGGTTTTACTTACACTTTGACCATCCCCAATCAAGAAACACCATTATGTCAGGGGCAACTCGTCACAAATCAAAGTATCTGGAAAACTCCCACGGGGGCGATCGCAATCAGTGGACTATCTCCAAGTAGCGCCCAAACGATTAAGTTTTTGGCAACCAATCGCAGTAGTAATTTGCGGACGAACGGGTGTGGGTTTATCAGAATTAGGCTCGATAATCCTAAACCTGGAGCTTTTATTTTTGATAAGAAAGCTTTTCCAACTTCGGGGCAAACAAGTCCGGGTATTGTTTGCCGCAGGAATATTTTATATGTTGCTTACCCTAAAAGCGCCGGGGCAG
>JANNFJ010001050.1:0-5148 GCA_031379725.1 Calothrix sp. OTE_75_metabat_31 | reverse complement strand
ATTTTTGGTTATCCCACGGTATCGGGGCACGATGTATCGATGCCCCTACAGGGTATTTCGGCACGTCGAAGGGATAACTACTGTTAAACTAAAAATTGCACATTTATATTTATGCTGGTTTAAATTTAGTAGTAATTTTATAAATTATGGCTTCGCTGAATCAACTGCTGCAATGGTTAGTTTTAACGCTATTATTCCCCTTACTTTTCTTGAATAGTTGGCTAGCATTTAGATTTTTTCAATATTTCCAGCCAATAATCACAACTTTTGTTTTAGCTTCATTACTGGCATTTATCTTAAACTACCCTGTTTCAGTACTTGGGCAACGTGGTGTTAAACGTGGTTATGCGGTCGGATTAGTATTTTTCTCGGCTTTAATAATTATTGTTGCTGTGGGTATCACGATTGTACCTGTTGTGATAGAGCAGTCTCAGGAAATGGCGAAAGTTGTTCCTCAATGGATTGATTCAAGCGAACAAAAGCTCATGACTTTAAATAATTGGGCTGAAAATCAAAGATTTAAAGTCAATTTTAGCCAAATTGTTACGGAACTAACCGACCGTTTGCCTACCGAATTAGAGTTTTTTGGCAATCGACTATTAAAGTTTGCGATTGATGCATTTGATAGCGTTTCGGAAGCTTTAATTACTATTGTGATAACTTTCTACCTTTTGGCAGATGGCGAACGTATTTTTAATGGAATATTTAAAAAATTACCCTCAAGTATCGGCGAAAAAATTAAGCGATCGCTCCAAAATAATTTTCAAAATTACTTGATTGGACAAATCGCATTAGCCTTATTAATGGGAGTTTCGCTGACTACGGTATTTCTCATTTTACAAGTACCCTTTGGCTTGGTTCTTGGTTTGGGTGTGGGAATTCTCAGCTTAATTCCCTTTGGGGATGTTGCCAGTCTCGCCATTATCACCTTGCTTTTAGCGGCACACGATATCTGGTTAGCAACCAAGGTGATAGCAGTTTCAGTCGTAGTTGACCAATTAATCGACCAAGCGATCGCACCCCGTCTTCTAGGCAGTTTCACCGGGCTTCGACCGATTTGGGTGTTAACTTCGTTACTTGTTGGGACTTATATTGGTGGGTTATTGGGATTGCTCATTGCTGTACCTGTGGCAGGTGTCATCAAAGATGCCCTGGAAGGTTGGGCAGGTAATTCTAACAACGTTGTGGAAGGGGAAGATGCAGCAGAGGCGATTGCAGGTAGTTAATAAAATTTAATTAAGATTTATAAATAAAAATATCCCGGAAAGCCTTTTTTACGAGATTGTTGGCGCAGGTTTTCCTGCTTACCAATATTTGGTTTTGGATAGTGGAGGGTGCTAGCAACCCGGTTTCTTTAAGAATGCCACTGGCGAATAGATGGTCAGACCCCTCGACTGCGGCACAAATCGCCCCAGGCTTGAAGCCTGGGGCTAATAGTAACATAGACGCGGTAGCGGCTTCCCGCAGGGTAGCCTGCTTTGAAGCAGGCTTGGTTCCGATTAGCCCTACCATTCTATGGTAGGGCGGGATTGTGGGCATTTGAGAAGGTTTTATGCTGCTAGGATTGAGGGGCATCGCCCCTCAATCCTAGCAGTATCCTTTAAACCGGGTTTCTGATTTCGCCTATATCAGGCAGTAGGATGCCCACGCTAAACGAATTTAGCCGACAGCCAAGAGCAATTCAGGCTTAATTGACTTAATCACCTTGATTTGACCATCGTCGTCAACGTCAACAACTACGCTGTCACCATCACCAACTTCGCCACGGAGCATAGACTCAACCAGCGAGTCTTCTAAGAGACGCATAATTGCTCGACGTAATGGTCTTGCACCATAACTGGGGTCATAACCCTCTTGCACAACACGGTCTTTGAAGCGTTCGGTAACTTCGAGGTCGATACCCTTCTCTTTGAGACGGTTCCCAACTTCCTTGAGCATAATGTCCGCGATTTGCTTAACTTCCTCTTTATTGAGTTGAGTAAAGACAATGATATCGTCGAGACGGTTGAGGAACTCAGGACGGAAGAAAGCTTTGAGTTCTTCGTTAACCAAGTTCTTAATGCGGTTGTAGCTTGCTTCGGCTGCATTATCGAACTGGAAGCCCAAACCACCACCACCTTTCTCGATAACTTTGGAACCGATATTTGAAGTCAAGATAATTAAGGTGTTCTTGAAGTCAACTTTTCGACCCTTGGCATCGGTGAGATGACCGTCATCGAGTAATTGCAACAACATATTAAACACATCGGGGTGTGCCTTCTCGATTTCGTCGAAAAGTACCACTGTGTAAGGTTTGCGACGCACCGCTTCGGTCAGCTGTCCGCCTTCGTCGTATCCTACGTAACCTGGAGGCGAGCCAATCAGCTTGCTGACGGTGTGACGCTCCATATACTCGGACATATCGAGACGAATCATCGCATCTTCCGCACCGAAGAAGTAAGCTGCTAAGGACTTCGCTAACTCGGTTTTACCGACACCAGTGGGGCCGGAGAAGATGAAACTAGCAATAGGTCGGTCGGGATTCTTTAAACCGACGCGGGCACGACGAATGGCTTTTGATACCGCAGTCACGGCTTGTTCTTGCCCAATCAAACGTTGGTGCAAGGTGTCTTCGAGGTGCAACAACATCTCAGACTCAGACTCGGTGAGCTTGTTGACAGGTACACCCGTCCACGAAGCTACAATTTGGGCAATATCTTCTTCGCCAACGATGAGGTTATTAACATAATCGTTCGATTCGGCTTGGAGTTGCCCTTCGATTTCTAACTCTTTATCGCGCAATGTTCCGGCTTTATCGAAGTCCTGGAGACGAACCGATTCTTCCTTCTGCTTGTTGACTTGGAGGAGTTCGCGCTTCAGTTCGCGGCTTGTGGAATGTTGCGAATTCCGCAAACGTACCCGCGAACCAGCTTCATCAATCAAATCGATGGCTTTATCGGGAAGGAAGCGATCGCTAATATATCGATCCGACAAAGTAGCTGCTGCTTTGAGTGCGTCGTCGGAGATAGTGACGCGGTGGTGCTGCTCGTAAATCGAGCGCAAGCCTGTCAAAATTTGGATAGTTTCTTCAACCGATGGTTCGCCGATTTTAATCGGCTGGAAGCGACGTTCGAGGGCTGCATCGCGTTCGATATGCTGGCGGTACTCCTCAAGAGTTGTTGCACCCAGACATTGCAATTCGCCCCGTGCTAGTGCTGGCTTCATGATATTGGCGGCATCCATACCACCTTCTACCCCACCTGCACCAACTAAAGTGTGAATTTCATCAATCACGAGGATGATATTACCCGATGAGCGAACTTCCTCCATGATTTTCTTGAGACGTTCCTCAAAATCACCACGGAAGCGGGTTCCAGCTACCACAGAACCCATATCAAGGCTGATAACTTGCTTGCCTTGGAGAATATCGGGCACATCTTGATTGACGATGCGCTGTGCCAAACCTTCGGCGATCGCAGTTTTACCAACACCAGGCTCGCCAACCAATACGGGGTTATTTTTGGTACGACGGCCGAGAACTTGAACGGTACGCTCAATCTCTTTTTCGCGCCCAACAACTGGGTCAAGCTTGCCTTCTTGGGCCATCTTGGTCAAATTCTTACCAAATTCTTCAAGCATAGGCTGTTGCTGATTGCGGCGACCGCTACTGCTACCACCGGCACCAGGTGCAACTGCCACATCTTCACCTAAACGGCGAATCACGGCAGTACGCATATCTTTAAGCTCAATACCTAAATTTTGTAAGACTTTGGCGGCGACACCTTCGCCTGCTTCGGTTAATCCCAACAATAAGTGTTCGGTGCTAATGTAATTGTTGCCGAGCGTGCGTGCTTCTTTAAAAGCTTGCTCGAATAAACTTTTAACTTTAGGGGTAAATGGAATTTCTGGTGGTACGAATCCAGAACCTCGACCAATAATTTTTTCTACTTCGCGGCGTGCATCCTTAAGGGTAACGCCCATGTCACTCAATACTTTGGCAGCAACCCCGTTTCCTTCTCCAATCAATCCCAGGAGAATTTGCTCGGTGCCAACAAAATTATGTCCCAGGCGGCGAGCCTCCTCCTGAGCTAACATGATTACCCGAATGGCTTGAGAAGTGAAGTGTTCAAACATGAGCGGGTTGTCTCCCTTGCTGCTTTTAGTTAGGGCTTTTCTAATTTCACCCTTAGATTAAGTTCTTTGTACTTTCTTAAAGATAATGTATCTTTATTTAATGGCTAGTGACAGTAGTGAGAGCCGTAAGATTAAAGTTGTATTAGCCGCCAGCCAAGTCGTTTTGTAGATGCACAGAGGCTTTTAGCCTGATATAAACGCCTTTCCCTGAATGTATTTTTACCAGATTATATAGATAATTGGAAGGTAGGAGCTAACAATTAAGAGTTAAAATTACTACTCGACTCCCTCATTCAGGATTTGGGACTATGGCGAAAGACCAACAGCACCCTCTATATAACCGAGACCGTCCAATCGTCGAAAGTCTACTGGCGGACGTTCCCACCGATCTAAATTTAGCAGAATTAGCGCGGTTGCGACTGCGTTATCAAGGTTTTCCTGGTGCTAGAGATATTCAAGAGAATTTAGAACAAGTTATGCAGCGCTGGGCTTTGACCGAGGAACTGCTTTTTGAAAAAACCCGCCTAATTCACGATGCGGGGGGAATTTACAAAAGTCGCGGCAAAAAAGAAGAACAAGATTGGAATTAAGGATTTGGCAAGCCGTCTTGATGGGCATCCTGCCTATTTTAGATTCAAATAGACAGGCGGGACGCCTATCCTACGATGACAAATTTCTTGAATAAATTTAGAGGTTGTTTGAAAAGTATTTCGCTGTGACTTTAGGCACTTTTAGATCCCCCCTAACCCTCCAGGGCTGTTTCATTTTACGCCAGATAATTAACTTTACCAACGATATTGTCAGGGCGGCGAGAAGAGCGCCCCTACGATTGCCTCAAATTTAAACGAATACCAATTTAATATGAAGTTGCATAATATACCAGTTCCCAAGCGCTTGTGAGGTACATCTGTAGGGGCGCAAGGCATTGCGCCCTTATCTTGGTGTAAAATGACTGCACCTCATGAGACCGGGAAACGCTATATAGAACCCCACCCTAACCCTCCCCGCGCGGCGTGGGGGGGACCCGCTTTTACC
>JANNFJ010000549.1:0-4158 GCA_031379725.1 Calothrix sp. OTE_75_metabat_31 | reverse complement strand
ACTAATTCCATCAGCAAGAGGAAAACGGGCTTGAATGAGCGGTTCTACATTAATTTTACCTTGAGCAAGTAATTCAAGCGCAGGTGCGAAAGGGCCGCAACGCGAACCAATTAAAGTAATTTCATCGACAACCAAAGCTGAAGCATCGAAGCTTAATTTGCCAGCATAAGTACTTTTTAATACCAAAATTCCACGAGGACGTAGAGCGCGATGGGCAATATCAAAGCCGCTATCGTTGCCCGTACATTCCACCGCAATATCAAAACTGCGTTCACGAAGTGACCCTGAAAGGGTATCGCAAACTTTATCACAGAAGCCAACTTTAATACCTCGTGCTTCGAGATTTGCGAGTTTTTCCTGGTGTCGTATTCCTGCTGACAAAACTCTTACCAACGCTTCATTTTCAGGTGGTTCGGGAATCGGTATATCGGTACGAAGTTGGAGTTGTCGGTTTTCTAGCCAGAGTCCTTTCATTTATGTGCTGCTTGTTAGAAAATTCTCACGCATTTAAGTATTGAATAACTTCAATCAAAATATAGGCATGGATAGTCAACTATCATTATTTTCAACTTTTTACTTTGGATGAAGGGCTTCATGGGGAGCGAACTCTTGTCCATCGGATTTGTTACCAAACCAATAAAGGGCATTACATTATAAGTTTGGTAAAGTTCCCTATCCCACTAAACAACTTGACGTACAATCGCGGTAAAATTTGAGCGATAGTCCAAAACTGAAGAATACTTATGATGTTTTCTAGTTAAGTAAAGTAAATCAAAGCATCAATTTAGAGGACACTGCTCGTTAATTCGCTCTTGTTGAAAATGCAAAACGTAGAAAAACACGTAATTAAGCGGGGGCACAAATGGTTTGATTACTGTGACTCGATAACTGTGTAATCAAAGAACCTCTATAACACAGTTCAATTTACCCAGCGTCAAAGTTTTTTGTATGGATGGGGGGTGCAGTCGCAAGTAAAATTAGATTCAAAGTTTAAGTTTGACTCCAATTACAAATCAATGCCAGCAAAGGTGGCACAACTTGTTTTAAAACAGAATGCGGATTCCTGGCAAGCATACTTTAAAGCAATGGGAGCATATAAATTAGACCCAATTAAATTTACGGGTCAGCCGAAACAACCGAATTTTCTACAAAATAAAAATAACTTAGTTAAATTCAACTACCAAGCAGTTGGTAGAAAGGAATTTGCAAGTGGGTATATCGTTCCTTCGATGTCACCGATTAAAATACCTGTGAAACCAGGTCTAAAATATAGTGACTTATGCGAAGTGAGAATAGTCCCAAAAGTTGGTTGTTTTGTAATAGAAATAGTTTACGAAGTGCCTGACAAAGGTAAATTTTTCTGTAGTCTCAATCCAAGTCTAGCTGCTGCGATAGATATTGGATTAGACAATTTAGCCACGATTGTTTTTAACGACCCAACAATACAACCAATTGCTTTAAACGGGAAACCATTAAAATCAGCTAACCAATTCTATAATAAGCAATTGGCACATTTTCAAGGTTTCTTGTTCGCAAGGACTCGCACTATGAGGATTCAAAATATTGTTAGAAATCGTAATAATTTTGTTGATTCTTATTTGCAGCAATCTACAGCCATAATTGTTGAGCAATTTGTGGCACTTGGAGTCACAGAAGTAGCGATAGGCAAAAACGAACAATGGAAAACTAATTTAAATATTGGAAAACGCAATAATCAATCATTTACCCAAGTACCTCACGCTCGTTTTATTGAAATGTTGACTTATAAATTAGAAAGAGTTGGCATTATCGTTAAGGTTGGTGAAGAATCCTACACGAGTAAGGCTTCATCAATTGATTGGGATACCATCCCAACATTTGACCCTAACAATAAAGTAAAACATCAATTCTCAGGTAAGAGAATTAAGCGTGCTACATATGTAAGTAAAGATGGTTTTAAAATCCATGCTGATGTCAATGGGGCATTCAACATTGGTAGAAAAGTAATCCCAAACTTATTTTCCTGCTTGCAGGGAATTATAGAGAGGGATAGGGGGTGTCTGGTAGTACATCCAAGGCGATTAACACCTTTGTTCTGTCGTGTCCACGATAAAAAGGGTGTTGCTTAAACCTAGTTGTAGTGGTTTGAATATATTTGACTATGTAAACTAGAACTATATCGTAGGATAGGCATCTTGCCTGTCCGGACTTAATATACCTTGTCTGTCGATATATACACGCTTAATATTAAGGGCAAGCAGGATGCCTACCCTACGTCTATTTTTAATGAAGGCAGGCAGGATGCCTACCCTACGGCTATTTTCATCGTATAACTAATGAGAATTACTTCTAAACATAATTTAACAAAGGCATTTGCCCTATCGTTAGGGTTTTTTTTGATTTGTACCGTACCAACTTACGCTCAATCGCAACCGGAAAAAACTTGCGAAACTCGCTTTTTTAATAGTAAATGCGTTAATAGCATTACGCAACTCATACCGGAAATGCTCCAGGCAGATGTGGTATATCTTGGGGAAACCCACGATAGTGCCCAAGACCATGAGAATCAATTAAAGATTATTCAGGCATTGTCTGGACAAAATCCAAAAATTGCTCTAGCAATGGAGATGTTTCAGCGTCCCTATCAAGATGTCATCGATCGGTATCTGGCTGGGAAAATTACCGAAGCCGAATTAATTAAGCAAACTGAATATAATGAACGTTGGGGTTTCCCTTGGGAACTTTATGCTCCGATAATACGATATGCGAAGGCAAATAAGTTACCTGTTTTAGCTTTGAATACTAAGAGCGAAATTACTCGAAAAGTCTCACGTCAAGGTTTGGAAAGTTTGACCCCAGAGGAACGTAAGTTGATTCCTCCTTTTTCCGAAATTCGTACCGAAAATGAGGAATATCGCAAGTTAATTCTTGCTGCTTTTGAGGGACACCAAAGTGGTGGACATGCTAAAAGTAGCAGCGCCCAGAGGTTTTTCTTAGCACAGGTGCTTTGGGATGAGACAATGGCTGAGGGTATTGCTAATTTTGTGAAGGCTAATCCTGGTTATCAAGTTATTGTGTTAGCTGGACGGGGACATATTGTTTTTGGGTATGGTATTCCTAGTCGTGTGGAAAGACGTTTGGGGAGTGGGAAGTTAATTCAACGTTCGGTTTTGTTGAGTTTGCCTGAAGATGAGGATTTGCCGAAGGATAAGAAGATTGCTGATTTTATTTTGGAGTAGAAAATGCTAAAGGATTGGAAAAAAGCGATGTGCAGCAACACATCGCTTTGGTGAGTTTTGTCTTAACTAGTTTGAGAACTTACTCGCTTTTTAATTTCGGCTAATGCATCGTCGGCACTCATTGGAATTCGATTTGGATTTTCTTGATTAACCCTATCGACATAAGCGTGAAAAGCTTCATTGTTGGAGGGATTTTGGAGTACATAAGCCCGTAAATCAGCTTCACTCATTCCTTCGTAATCTGGCTGCTTACTCATTTTATCAATGTCTCTCCATTTGGAAGTATCTCTATTTCTATTGTGTCTCCGACTAACATGATTAAGCGTTTGGTTCGTTCATCGAGTCGAACTAAATTTATTGGTTGGAACATGTTGCTCATTCCTACTGACATGCGATATAAAGTTCGTAATTGTGCCACAGTCGGCTCCATATATGAAAACTCTAATTAAATAGTTATTTTGTAGGTTGGTTCCATAGTACATTGTGAGGGTAATCTAAATTCCCACACTTGCCAAAAATGGCTCAAATACACCCAACATCTGGGAATTACTCAAAACTAAAGTTGGGAAAGATATATCGCCATAATCTAATCCTGGTGTTGCAGGAAATGGCTGCGATTTTAAGGATACCCAATTACCACCACTTGCTTGCACAATTACCCAAGCCCCGGCAATATCCCATATTTTTGGTGTTGCTTCGATGCTGCCGATAACTGCACCTGTGGCAACGGTGAGGAAATTATAGCTTGCAGCTCCTAACATGCGAATTTTACAGGGAAAGTCTTTGGTAATTACTGATGTGCTGCGGGAACAGACGTTGAAAAAATGGTGTTTGCTGGGTGTATCGTTGCTGGTGTGGATGGGACGATTGTTACGAAATGCTCCGGTTGGTGCTAAAAGCCCGGAAGTGCCTTCCCAGTATCCGTGAAATGTTTCGTTTA
>JANNFJ010000530.1:0-4358 GCA_031379725.1 Calothrix sp. OTE_75_metabat_31 | reverse complement strand
CCCGTAGGATAGGCATCCTGCCTGTCCAACCACCACAATCAAATTCTCCCACAAATAACGAATATCGTAGGACAGGCAGGATGCCTATCCTACTCTTGATACGCTCAAAGATGCCACTTATCATGACTCAATAAGAACACCCTTTAAGATTATTTTACTCAAATTGAATTATTTCCCCGAAATGTCTAATAAGACTCTTAGTTTGCAACAGAACAATAAAGTTACAATTATTGATAATTTATCGCCTGAAAACTGAACTTTAGTTTAGTGTTTTAACCGCTATCTAAAATTTTCTGGTATGATCATTTGTTATTTTTGACTCGAATTAAAAGCGTCAATTTTACCCAGTTTGAGGCAGATTGCTAACTGGCAAGCGATACTAATATCCTGACAATTTGCTCAATCTCGGTCTGAATATTTTTGGTTTATTAGAACATTAATGTTTTAAAATCATTTATATATTCATGGCTGTGATAAGCCGCTGATAATGATGCAACTACTTAATATTAAAAACGTAAATTTTGCTACTCAATTTAAAATACTAGTGAACGAGCGCCGTGAAGTAACGATTGATGTGAGCCAAACAGTACGCGACATTATTAATGATGTACGGCTACGTGGCGATGTTGCAGTTAAGGATTACACCACTCGTTTTGATAAATTTAGCCCTGATATTTTGCGTCTTGGCAGCGAATTTATCGCCGAAAATGCTGCTCAATGCTCTATAAAAATCAAAGAAGCGCTCCAACTTGCCGCTGACAGAATCGGTACATTCCATCAGAAACAACTACCGCAAAACATCGATTACGGTGACAGTGCAGGTGTGAGTCTAGGTTTAACTTGGAATGCTCTAGCGCAAGTTGGAATATATGTACCGGGTGGACGTGCCAGTTATCCAAGTTCGGTATTAATGAATGCTATCCCTGCCAAAATTGCTGGTGTGGAACGTATTGTCATGGTTGTCCCCATGCCGGGTGGAGTCATAAATCCGGCGGTATTAGCAGCAGCGCAGATTGCCGGAGTCACAGAGATATATAGTATTGGTGGAGCGCAAGCTATCGCGGCATTAGCTTTCGGTACTGATACTATTGCCCCTGTTGACAAAATAGTTGGCCCTGGTAATGCCTATGTTGCTGAAGCAAAGCGTCAAGTCTACGGTACCGTAGGTATCGATAGTATCGCTGGCCCTTCAGAAATTATAGTGGTTGCTGACGCTAAAAATAACCCCGATTGGATTGCCTGGGATTTACTTTCCCAAGCAGAACACGACCCCAGCGCTCAATCAATCCTAATTACCGATTCATTGGATTTTGCCCATCAAGTTATTGCTGCTATCGAACATGTGTTAGTAAAATTACCAACCCAAGAAGTTGCTAGGGCAAGTTGGGAAAAACATGGTGCAGTAATTGTTGTCTGCGATTTAGCTGATAGTGTTTCCCTAGTCAACCAACTCGCACCGGAGCATTTGGAATTATGCATTGACGAACCAAGAACCCTAGCACAGAAAATTACCTGTGCAGGTAGCATGTTTTTGGGACGCTTTACCCCTGAAGCAATTGGTGATTATGTTGGTGGGCCAAACCATGTTTTACCCACTGCTCGTTCTGCTCGCTTTGCCTCCGGTTTAAGTGTGTATGATTTCCTCAAACGGACAACCTATCTTGAATGCGACAAGCAAGCATTACAAAATATTGGCTCCAGTGCGATTACTTTAGCCCAAGCCGAAGGTTTGCCAGCCCACGCAGGTAGTGTAGCGATACGATTGGGAATTTGATGCAGATATTATCGTCACTGCTCAAGTGCATAAAGATTTGTCTAACAATTAATTAAAGGAAACTGTATGGAAGAAATACTTAGAGGAAAAACTGCTGTTGTCACAGGAGGCTCTACGGGAATTGGTTACGCAATAGCAAGACGTTTTGCATCTTTTGGGGCAAAAGTCATTCTAGCTAGCAGACAACCGCAACGCTTGACTTCTTCAGCACAAAGTATCCCAGATGCTGTTGCAATCCCCACCGATGTCTCCTTACCCGAACAGGTGCAGCAGCTTTTTGACGGACTCTCTCAGGTTGATATTCTTGTGACTTGTGCTGGAGCAGCAATCTTTGGTGCAATTGATACGCTTCCAGTGGCAGAAGCTAAATCTCTTTTTGAAGGACGGTTCTTTGGTCAACTAGCGGCAGCGCATTATGCAGTACCCAAAATGCCATCGGGGAGTGTAATTATCTTCTGCTCTGGAATTGCAGCCTCCATTGGACTACCTAACTATAGTGCAGGTTCTGCCCTTTGTGGTGCTGTAAACTCAATGACACGTGCCCTTGCGGTTGAGCTAGCTCCTAGAGGCATCCGCGTGAATGCTATCTCACCGGGATTAATCAAAGGCACAGACATTCAATCTAATTTGTCAAAGGAACAGGTGGAAAACTTTTTTTCCTCAACACCAGCCAATAGTATTCCGCTCAAGCGTGCGGGTAACAGTGATGAGATGGCAGATGCAGCATTTTTCCTTGCCACATGTGGCTATGTAACAGGGCAAATTATTGAGGTTGATGGTGGGTGGACAGTTTCTTAGGAGATACCTTATGACTACTAAATTAGCAGGTAAAGTTGCACTCATTACTGGAGGCAACAGTGGTATTGGACTTGCTACAGCCCAACGATTTGTCGCTGAAGGTGCCTACGTTTTCATCACTGGTCGCCGTCAAGATAGTCTTGATGCCGCCGTTGAGACGATTGGTCAGAATGTCACCGCTGTTAGTGGGGATGTCTCAAATCTGGCAGACTTAGCTCGCCTTTACGCTACTATAGAGCGAGAGCAAGGCCGCCTAGATGTGATTTTTGCTAATGCTGGCAGTGCAGAACTCGCCCCGCTCGGATTGATCGACGAAAAACACTTTGATAAGATGTTCAATACTAATGTCAAAGGTTTACTTTTCACCGTACAGAAGGTATTGCCTCTTTTACCAGAGGGCGCTTCCATCATCTTGAATGCCTCGATTACTTCTATCAAGGGCACAGAAGCCTTGAGCGTGTATAGTGCCACTAAAGCTGCCGTGCGGTCATTCGCACGCAACTGGGCACTTGACCTCAAAAGTCGCCACATTCGGGTTAACGCCATCAGCCCTGGTGTAGTGCCTACTCCTGGCTACAATCTCATGGGACTGAGCGAGGAGCAGCTAGAAAAATTTGTGGAAACTCAATCGGGCAAAATCCCCCTGGGACGGGTAGGCACGCCCGATGAGATTGCTAAAGCCGTTGTCTTTCTCGCCTCAGACGACAGTAGCTTTGTGAACGGTATTGAGTTGTTTGTTGATGGTGGCATGGCACAAATTTGAAGCAGAATTTGATCATTTTCCTACCTTATTATCAAGAGCATATACTTAAACTTTTAGATATTTATATTAGATATAGGAATCCGGTTTGATTTTTGTTGGCGTAGCCTGCGCTCTGCGCTTAAATATCTAAGTATGTGTAGGGTGCGCGATTACGCAAGTCGTAACGCACCAAGGCCTCGAAACGGTGCGTTACCAAGAGCGCTAACGCACCCTACGTATCTGTAAGCGCATACTCCTTCAAAGAACCCGTAGGGTAGCGCAGGCTACGCCAACAAAAATCAAATAGGACGGCTATATCTCCAAAAATCATGTAGGGGCGCAAGGCATTGCGCCCTACACCTTAAATTTTGATTTGGGATAGTTTATTTTCTGGTGTTTCCTAATAAGACTAACAATAAACCACTTCAAAACCAATTAGTTAGGGCTTTATTGATGCTTAAAAAAAAACTAAGTTTTTTTGGAATTAAATTAAACCTAATAACGATTGGACTAGCTCGGAAAAGAAATTTAGAGAACAACTCTCATTATTAATAGGTAGATTTTGTTCTGAGCAAAATTATGATGATTATCATCTCCCCATCTTCTTTAAAACCTTGCATAAGTTTATTTAAAGGTAAAATATAGAATTATTTTATCTAGCCAAAATATTTTGAAAATATATGTTATACAGGTACATTAAAGATATAATACTATAGCGATGAGAATCTTGCTTGTAGATGATGACGAAATATTTTCTAGCTTGCTGCTAGCAACCCTAAGTGAGCAGCGTTACACTGTGGATGCTGCCACAGATGGACAAGAGGGTTGGGATTTCGTCGAATCCGCTAGCTATGATTTAATCGTATTAGATGTAATGCTGCCGAAACTCGACGGAATTAGCTTTTGTCGTCGATTGCGTGCTAAAGGTTTGCAGGTTCCAGTACTCCTATTAACTGCTAGGGGTACGAGCGATGATAAAATAGCGGGACTTGATGCAGGTGCAGACGACTACGTAACGAAACCTGTAACATTAAAAGAATTAGA
>JANNFJ010000461.1:0-2311 GCA_031379725.1 Calothrix sp. OTE_75_metabat_31 | reverse complement strand
GGGTTTAAAAAGATTTGGTAGTGCGAGCATCTTGCTCGCTTTAATATAATACGCGAGCAAGATGTAAGCCCTGCGGGCACGCTGCGCGAACGCACTACCCGTCAAAATTAATGACACGAACTACAAGGTTTAAAAATTTATAACTAGGATTGCGTTTTCTCCAGACTGGAATGAGGTATGACTCATAACTTTGTACCGCTGATTACGGCACTTTATAACTTGCAACTCGTATGGTTAACTGACCTTGACGGGGGTCGGTACTAAAAATAAATGCTCCTTCTTCTTTTTCTCTACTTGATAAAAAATCTATTTGCTGTTCTCCGGTTTCTTCAATTTGATTATTATCTCGTAACTCGGCTAATATTTGTACCGATTCGGCTGTTTCGTCACCATTGTTAATTACTTCAAAGGGTACGTAATATTTACCGCTGACTAGCCGAATAGTTTTCCTACTAACAGTGAGTATTGGTGGTTGTTGCTTATTGCTAACTGCTGTATACATAACTAAACCAATAATTCCGGTTAGGATGCATGTAGCAGCACCAAAAGTAATCCACTCTGCTTTGGTTCGTTTTGGTCGTGTAATTGTTTGTTTTTTTACATCATCTTGAGATTCGTTATTTTTATTCATAATGCCAACCTTCCTGCCGCACCACCGATACTTGCCGGTAATCCTAATAGCAAAGAATAGTCTAACCACATTGTCCAGGGGTCGCTAAAAGTTAATTTTTGGAAAAACCATAGCATAAAAGCAGCGGCAATTAATGATATTAAGTATGATGCAATTGTTTCACTGGATGGTCGTTGAAAGATTCCCCTTTGCTGCCTGCGTTTTTGCTGGTTGGAAAATCCAGATTCAAAGACGATAGCGTAACTAATTGCTAGTGATGTGAGAATAACAATCAATAACCAACCTGGTGGAACTGCTGCTGCAAGCATGGGGATTTCATCGGTGGGTGCAATATTGAAGCCAATGACTGTTGCACCAATCAATGTTCCACCGATATCACTTAAGGTAGCATGTAGTTCATCTGATTCATTTTGGTCTGGATTTGACTCGGTGTCGTTGCTATTACCTCCTAGAAACTGATTCGATAATGCGACACCAAGGGAAAATGGTACGCTTTCAAAGATAATTTTACCCACTGATTCTCTTAAAAAGTTATCCGGTGTGATTTCGCGTAATACAATTAACATATATGCAGCACAACAAATTCCGATTGCCATCGATTCGACAGTATCAATTACAGCTTTATAGGGCAAATTAGCTGTTTTATATTTGCGAAATCCTTCGGTACGATTGAGTAAATAAACGACAACGAAAGTCAGCGCGATCGCAACTAGCATCATTGGTGGTTTAGCTAGCGACCCAATCCACCAAACTTCCATCGTGTAAAGCAAGGGAATCCCAAATAAAAACCCACCACAAATTCCACGAACAATGTTATTTATTTCGCCTATCCACATTTTCTATTAAAAGCTTTCCTTCAATTTGTTCCTTAATTTTAAAATAAATTTCCTACAAATAAAAATATTGTATCGAAAATCATTTCAAACGATAATAGGGTACAACTTTATAGTTGTACCCTGACAGATGCTGCATTAAAACGCTTATATTGGATTTTCAAACTTTTAAACAAATACCTCTACCATGAATTAAACTAGTAGGGTATGTTGTGGACACAGAAATTCAAATGCTAATACTTGACTTAGGCTCAAACCCATTATCATCTATTATTTAGACTGCATTGCTGCGAGTAAATAAACCCCAGAGGAAAATCGCCACCAATGCACCAATAACTGCAACAAATAAACCAGGGATGCTAAGTGTAGCTGCTGTTAGGTTTAAGGCACCCGTCTGGAAGAAAGTCATCAAACTTCCTCCTATAAATGCACCAACAATACCTAATATCATAGTCGCAAGAAATCCACCACCTTGACGACCGGGATAAATAGCTTTAGCAATAGCTCCGGCAATGATTCCTAAAACAATCCATGCTAGAATATTCATAGTTATGTGCCATCGAAGTTGTTATATATAATATATCAATTGCATTTAAGTTAGTCGTCTACCAAGAGTGATAAGTTTTTGAGAGATATATGAGTTATTAGGAATAGATATATCTCAGCCTTATAGTCGTTTGGATCTGTAGGTAGACTATTTTTTAAGTTATAAACTATAACTTTAGGTGTGATATTAATACTGTTGGATTAAAGCTTCTCAGGATATTTATAGGGCTACCCCAAAGATTTTTGTTGGCGCAGCCTGCGCTTTGCGCTTAAAGATACTTAGCCTCGGAAGGTGCGTTAC
>JANNFJ010000457.1:0-1826 GCA_031379725.1 Calothrix sp. OTE_75_metabat_31 | reverse complement strand
CCGCAGGCTGCCTTTCAGACAGTTCCTGCCCGCTGTCTTTATTGTTCCCTGGGCTGTCCCTTCCGAGGACGCCTCATTTCTTTGAAAACAATTCTATTCAGTCGGGTAATTAAACTCATAGTACTCAGGGCGAGTAAGCACGTCCCCGTACAAAAACCATCTAGACTGATCTAGTGTGAGGGACCCAAAAATCCAAAGCTCTGAAATTTTTAATTTTGGCAGAACAATCTCATTAAAATTCAATTGCCCTGTACGATTGGCATGTATCGCTACAACAAGATTTTCGGAGTTAACGTATTTGGTAAGCTTTTGAATTTCTTTATTTAAGCTCGTGGTTGGATTTAATCGTTCAGGCGGGACTTCCTTCATCTGAACAGGTGTGTAAAGGAGAGTATCATCTAACTTTCTTAAAGTGACTAGGTCATAATCATCAGCTTCTGAGAGCGCAAAATACACAGGTATCTTTAAGACCGCTTCTTGCAATCCGTAGCAGAATAGTGCCCCCTCACGGCCTTCTCTATGGCGCTTTAGCTTGTTTGTCCGAAGCGTTCGTAGCTTTTCGTTACTAATCTCACGTACCACAGTTTTTCCAATGTTATGAAATGAAAGAAGGATATTTTTTGGATTGTGATACTTCAACTGCTCCCATTTATTTAATATGATATATTCCATTGGTAAGATTGTTGAAAAGGTGGAGCTGCCGGTTACTCGTTTTTTATAGATTTTTCTATTACGCTTCTGAATTTTTCAAGGTTCTTAGCATCTATCATCGCCACCAGTCTTTGTGCAAAATCTGCCCTTCCATTTGGGTCATAACTATAAAGGGTCTGATCTAACAGTTCTTTATGGGTCATACTTCCATCATTCCAATTCATATAAATGACTGTTGAAGTTGTGTAACCTATTATTCGATTATTATTTTCTAGGTGCTGATCAAGATTCATTAAAACAACAACAATTTGTGCGCCAGCCTCAGTAGCAACCAGCTCAACATCACTTATATTGCGAAATTCTTTCATTACATAGCCCTTTAATTCGTCATCATTTGAATTAATATATACACGTATCTTTGCTTTTCCTTCGTGCGCAGCGTCAAGATAGTTAGCGGCGTAAATTGCACTTGTTAGGGTGAAGAATGCTAATAAAGTTAAGCTAATGATTTTTTTCATTCCAATCCCTCCAGTCTATTATCAGCCCATAATCCCTTTTTTTGCGCTCTAGCCTCTCTTTCGTATCGTCTAAATTCTTCCAAGTATTTAAAGGGGAATCGTGTATAGGCATTTCCATAGCCCTGTTTGATTATTTCGGCATTAAGGAAGAGGTTGTCTGACTGTCGGAACACATACGCAAGAGTTCTGCCGTAGCGATCTTTTTTCTGCCAGTCATATTCAAGCTTAACTTGCTGCCCCAAAATCTCTTGCTTGGTAAACATCGATACGATTTTCCCTAAAGCCATAATGATGCTCATGTCCTTACCCGAATGTCGGGAATCCCTTACCAACTTGTTCGAATAGTAATATTCAGGAGTGTCTACACCGATCAGGCGCACTCTTTGATAACCATTAACGATGATAGTGTCACCATCAACAACCCGAGTAACTTTGTAGACTTGAGTTTGCTCAGTTGCATAAATCGGGGGAGATAAAAACAAGAGGAGGAAAATAAAAACTGAAAACTTCTTCGTTTCGGGCCTCCTTTGTTGAAAGCCGGTTAAAACGACCTGGTCAAATATACCACCCACCCACAGATCATTACCAATTTTACCCCTCGCTGAAATTAGTATTTCAGCACGGCATCGTCGGAGGTATTGATTCCTCCGTACGATG
>JANNFJ010000453.1:0-2514 GCA_031379725.1 Calothrix sp. OTE_75_metabat_31 | reverse complement strand
CTGTTGCGACGCATTAACAAAAAGTCTTTGATTTGGAGGGTAATATTTCCACCATTTCCTAAGTCGGTTTCAGATCCAATTCTTCCTTGATTATCAAGGACTATTGAACGAGCATTTATATCTAAGTCACCTGCTTTACCTAAATTGCGTCTATCCCCAAGGTATATACCACCAGGAGGTATATTGATTGTGCTACTCGTGACAATTTCTGCACCGTCCCTAATAATTAATTGCCCTGTATTGATTGTCAACTTTCCAGCATCTCCCGATCCGAGAGTTGATGCAGAGAAGCTGCTACGTACATTATTTGCCAATTTTCCAATTAATTCGACTGATGTGGCATTAATAGTCAAATTACCAGCTTTTCCCCTAGCCGGTAATAATTGTAGAATAGAGGACAGACCCACTAATTGTCCACTCGATTCGACTGATACTAGCCCGCCATTTTGAATACGCAATCTGCCAGTATTGATAGTCAGGTTACCTGCATTTCCACTTGCTCCAGTCGTAGTAGATATTACACTTAAAATGGGAGTATTATCTATACTCAAAATACTCACTACATCGACAGATTCGGAGGCATTTACAGTCACATTTCCTCCCCGACCCGATCCTAAAACAGGATTGACAATTTGCGCTCCATCCCGAACAAATAATTGATTAGCAGTAATTGTAATATCTCCACCATCACCATTACCGTAATTTGCGTTTGCCAAGTAAGCAGAACCAACCAGTTCTACCAAATTACCTCGCACTTGGATGCTGCCACTTTTGCCTTCACCGGTGGTTGTGACAATCGATGAATGTTTAAAATCGTTAATACGTCCAGTTAGTCGAATGTTTTGAAAACTTAAAGCATTTTCATATCCCAAAACCCAACCTTCTTTAACTGGGTTCAAACTAACTAAACTTTCACTACCTACACTTCCTAATTCAATTCTCCCGGATGGTGCAGTTAATTTTCCTTCTTCCAGTGTAATATTACCCCCCACTAGCGCTAGGGTTTTACCCGATGTTACTTGTAAACCAACGGATTCACCAAAGAAAGTAGTTGCACCATCTGGACTTGCTTGCGATTGATTGCGAATCAATGCAGGTGCTGTGTCAAATTGCAAGCCAATTGGAACGCTGACTGTAAGTAAAGGTGTATTTTGACCCGATGTAGAGCTAAATTTAGTTCCGTCAGCAAAATTTAAGCTGTTTGCTGTGGTCGCCATGAACGAACCACCGATATTTAAAGATGCATTTTCGCCAAAAATAATGCCGTTGGGATTGATGAGAAATAAGTTCGCACTACCGTTAGCACGAACTATACCATCGATATTAGAGATAGATTTTCCTGTAACGCGACTAATGATGTTTTGAATATCAATCGGGTTATCGAAGTAAGCAGTATTTCCAGTCAGTACAGAAAATTGCTCAAAGCTGTGAAATAAATTGGTTCCCGCTTGGGTTCCACCTTCAATTTTTTGGATATTGTTAATGGTGGTGGTGCGAGAGTTATTTGGTAGGGTATTGTCTGGTGTAATTTGGGCTAATGTACAGTTTGCAGAAAATGCTAGCGTTTGTAAAAAAACTGTAATGCATACGTTAGCTAAGTTAAAACTTAGTTTCTCTAAATAGCCCCAAGAATTACCCATTATGAACTTTACGCCAAATCGCAGTTAGTTAATGATGGTGATACAGCACCATAAATAAGGCTACATCAACTTGGGGCATTTTAAGTATAAAGAAAGCGATTTCTAACTCAGCAACTCATTATTTAGGTACAAAAAATGACTACCAAGGAACGCATCTGCCATTTAGAAGACAGCAACTAAGTAAAGTAAAATCAAAGCCGGGAATTTCTTCTAAAACTGTCTGTACTTCTCGGTTACTTGAAGTTTCACTCGTTTGCTGCATTTTGTGTAAATCAATAACAGCTTTGAATTTTACGACTTCTTCCCCCGTCAATCCGTAAGTTTGGAGAATCTCGTTTACCTTGGAATTGTCCAAAGCTTTCATAAATTCTTGCCCAAGTTCATGTTGCAATTGCTGTATCTTGGTTGCATTCGCTGGTAATTGTCCGTAATCGTTACCCGATTGTAATTGTTCTGAAGTCATGATTTGTCCTGATAGTATTAATTTAATAGTTGTGATTGGAAGAACTTCCAACTGAATAAATATACAGGTGCATCTGTTGGATTACGGAATTTGATTAATTACTGGTCTGTGTCAAAAGTTATAATGGTATATATTATTGTCCGTAGGTTAGGTGTCCCGCCTCTGACACAATACTGCGTAGGTTTTGAAGCTTTCCCAAAATAGATCCACCATTATCCCCCGATAAGTTGGGGGACTTTGTAAGGCTTTTAGCCCCCCAACTTATCGCTCTTGTTGGGGGGATCTAAAGCAAAACCCACGCAGTATTGTGATCTGACACCAATGGCGAGATGCCTATGCTGCATCCCTCAGAATTAATGACTATTACCACTAGTAAAAAGAAAGAAACCTTTATTTATAGGCTTTTTAAGC
>JANNFJ010000448.1:0-10280 GCA_031379725.1 Calothrix sp. OTE_75_metabat_31 | reverse complement strand
ATAGGGCAGTTCTTGGACGACAGAAAAGATATTTTGCTCAAACAGGCTGCTATTATGAATTACGCTGTCGTCGGTGTAGAATAGGTACAGTTTGATGCCTTGTAGGGTAACCGATTTATTGGCGTTAATGAAGAGTGCCATGTTTCGGCTGCTGGCAATGCGTTCTTGGATGAGTTCGATTAGTTCGGCTAAAAGTTTTCGGCTATTGTTGTGATATTTTTTGAGTAAGGTTTCGTAGGGCTTTTGGTTAAGTTCAGTAGTGGAAATGAAAGTTTGCAGGTCTTCTTCGATGATGAGGGAACTGGTGATGGTATTGGCTTTTACTTCTTGGTAGCCTAATTCTTCGCGGAAAAAAGGAATCAGAAATTTATCTTGCAGGTGCAGTTCGCTCATATACGGATAACTGTAAGCTAGATGGGATGGACTTAAAGTTGCGTTAGTTAACCGTAGGTTTATTGTTTGGGTGCAGAAGGCATTACTTTTGGCTACGGGTCGTGATTGATACCGATATTATAGTCAATATTTGGGAGGTAGTGAGGCTGCGTTTCAACACTGCAAGGGATAACAAATCGCAAATCCCCGTAGAGACGTTACATGTAACGTCTCTACGGACTAAAATTATCCTTTGCGTTTGACTTTTTGGCTGCAATCGCAAATCTCTGATATAAAGGTTCGGTTTATTCGGTTTCCCGTACAAAAAACATATGCGGATAAAATCTAGACTTTTGTCATGCTAAGAAACGTAGCCAAAGGCATCTTGAAGGGTAGCATCTCAAACTACGGCATAAACCTGAGATTCTTCCTACGTCAGAATGACAAACCATAAAATACAAAAAACTCAACCTGTCATGCTGAGGAACGAAGCATCTTAATTTGTCATGCTGAGGAACGAAGCATCTTAATTTGCCATCCTCACAAATGAAGCATCTTAATTTGCCATACTCACAAACGAAACATCTTAATTTGTCATGCTGAGGAACGAAGCATCTTAATTTGCCATCCTCACAAACGAAACATCTTAATTTGTCATGCTGAGGAACGAAGCATCTTTTTTGTCATCCTCACAAACGAAACATCTTAATTTGTCATGCTGAGGAACGAAGCATCTTTTTTGTCATCCTCACAAACGAAATATCTTGCACCTTAACAGGTGTATCAGGAAAATTATACTTTGTATACAGAGATTGTTTGACTTCGTTTTCAGCCCGACAGGGATTGCAAATCCCTGTCTAATAGCAAAAATCCATTAAAATGGATTGAAAATAGCAAGAAAAAAATGCATTATTTAATACGTAAATTATAGCAATTGCTAACCAGGTGAGGTATATATGTAGGGGCGCAAGGCATTGCGCCCTTATCCTGGTGTAAAATGCCTGTACCTCAGTGGGTTGAGAAACGCTGTATCAAAGTTTTCTGCCAATTGCTCGTTAAAAGTTGATAATTAATTCCCTATTGTTCGTTACCAATTACTTTTATTCTTCCGGTGACGACATCATTAATTAGGGTTTTCCGAAGTTCTTTGAGTTTTTCGATTTGGGTGTTGATGGTTTGAATTATTTGGTCAATTTGGGCAGTTTTGATATCGAGGTAGTCTGCGATCGCTTTTTGTTCGGAGAGTGGAGGAATAAGGCAGAGCAAATCTGCTATTGCCGAACAATTAGTTGCTGGATAACTAACTCCTGTAGATAACGCGCATATTTTATCGATAATAAAATTAGATGTTGACAGGTAAGAGAAGTATTTGCTCAACAGTGTTCTTTTTGGAGAGATTACAGCAAAGCCAGTTGAAACGATTAGGTTTAAAACATCATCATCAATAGAAGTTATCGCTTTTAAGTATGTTCGTACTGTCGAGATTATAGTATCTCCTCTTTTTGCTATACGTTTTGCACGAGATGGGGCATTCTCAAAGGTCATAGTCTCTGAGGAAAAACCCTTTACCCCGTATGTAACGCTGCCAATATCAATGTAATCAAATTTATAATCTTTGGGTGTTTTTTCTGTAAGAGTTCTTTTGTTAATATAAGCGACTTCTTTTATCCGCATAACCTCCCAATGCTCAGGCACTTTACCTATCCACTCAATTTTGCTATCCTTCATCGGCACAGATTTATCAAGCCCACCTGTTACGGTTTCGTTGATGAGAGACTGTTTGAGGTTGCCGTATAGGGTTGCTTTCTGGGTGAGGAGGTCAATTTTGCGATCGCACTGCGCGGTTTTGGTGTCGAGATACTGTGCGATCGCTTTTTGTTCGGGAAGGGGAGGAAGAGAAATAAAAAGATTGCGAACAAAGTCTTTGTTCATATTAGGCTGCGTAGCACCAATATTTATTTTTCTGATACTGGTCTTCTTAGCTATAAACCACCAAAACATATATTTTGGTATGGAATTGGAAGAGTGATACATCATACAAGCGGCTTGATTCGTTGTTGTCTCAATACTGAGCAAGCCAACACTTCCTCTTGTATCACCTTGTCCGTACATGGCTATTGCTAACGTATTGATAGGATAGATTTTCAGTGACTTTTCTACTAAGGCTAATAGAGTAATTTTATTGCTTGTCTCATTTACGACATTGTTTTTTAAGTCAGTAGTATTTAACCAGTTTATAGTTCCATTATCATAATATTTTGTTTCAGAGCTTTCGGGAGTACTGCCACTGCCAAAGTACTTATAGACATTCTTGATCATCATCACTTTCCAATGCTCAGGCACATCCCCCAACCATTCAACACCGCTATCCTTATATAATGAATACTTTTTAATTGATAATTGATGATTTTTCATTGTTGATTAAGGGAAATAACGATAAAATTCTCTTTTTAAGGGGGATTTAGGGGGATCTAGAACCTTTTGCTACCAACAAGAAGACTTTTAAAACATCCTCTTAAAATCTCACCAATACCCCGTAACTTTTTCGGCTTATAAAACACCTGATTAAAATTAATCTTAATTTTGACTAATCGTGAAGACTAGATCCCCGACTTCTTAGAGGATGCCGCCGGCTAATCTCTAACAACCCAATCCAAAATCTCGCTATCACTCATTCTATTATCAACATCATGCACTCAAGCTACATCATGACCTAAATTTAGTAATATCCCCAATAAAGCTCCACTTGCATTCACATCGAGTAAAAATTTCATAATTACGCTTGAGTTGCCCTTTCAAAAATCTCCTCATTAGCTACAAGTCGGTAAGCATAAAGCAACACTGCATGAATATCAGCCATTTCCAAATCTGGATAATCATCCAAAATTTCTTGCATCGCCGCACCTTTAGACAAAAGCTCCAAAATCATCGCTACCGAAATCCTCAAACCTCGAATAATTGGCTTGCCACCAAAAATATCCTGATTAAACGTAATTCTTGACAATAACGCCTCATTAGTAGCTGACATAATAAATCCTCCATTTTTAATTATTAATCATCAATTGTGAACTACATTATCAATAAATTCCTCACACTCTGCCTCAGTTATAGTATCCCAATTGAAACTACGCTCTTGAGCAACTATGTATATCTAAATATAATGTATTAAATAGACAGTTTATGAAAATATTTGCTAAATTTAAAAATGATGTTCTCAGCCAGTTACAAGGAGTAATTCGTCACAATGGTTAGAGAAATTAAGTTTACAGAACTAGAGTATTTGCTTTTAAGCATAGGTTTTGTAACAGTACCAACAACTGGGTCTCAGAAGGTTTATCAGTACCCATCATCTGGTACATTAATTGTTTTACCCGGTTACGAGCAACAAGTTGATGTACGAACAGTGCATTTAGTAGCTGTACGTCGAATATTATCAGAAAATGGCTTGATGGACAGCCATAAATTCAATCATTTTTTGAACAAGCTAGCGAGCTAATTTAAACGGCTTCATCATAAGAAAACACATCTAAAGGAACCGATTTAATTGGTTTATCTTGACTATGAAACATGACTCGAATTCGCTCAGTCGTTTCCCTGTCAAAGACTTCTTCGCCACAACGAGAACAAACCTTAGCAGGAATATTTTTAACTAAGTTAAACTTCTCATTAATATTAAAAATTTCATTGACATATTCTGTTCTATTTTGAAACGTTTAGCCGCTCTACATCGTTGAATTATCGGGCATAATGTCTCAGTGTAAGTACGTCTCAAATACGAGAGTTTGAGAAGCCTAACTCTATCAGAAACTAATAGGGTACGTTAGCTGAACATCTAAAAAGTACGGGGATTTATGGGAAGATATAAATCATACAAAAATAAATGGAGAATTTCTAAAGGTGACATTGGGGCACTATGAATCATAAAATCATCAGTCCCAGGATGTATATGAAATCGCTTACCTCTCTCTTGGTTATCGTGTTCTGGTAAATTGAGGTCAAACCTTAAAAATCTAATTGGATTGTTATCTAAAAATCTGATTTCAAAATGAAATCCTATAATTTTTGCTGGTTTATCTGACTCGTCAATTAGGATACCAAAATCAAACCAGCTACCATCAGAGCGTTCAAAATGCGGAAGCTCTTTGCATCTCTTAAAATTTAATTCTCCTCCTGTTACATTTTTAATCTTTTTGCCTTTTTCAGCAGAAGCTTCCAACTTTAATAATTGATGAATTTCATGAATTTTAGTATTTAAAACACCATCATTATAAGCTTGTGTTAGACATTTTAAAATTTTTGCCCGCAAAAATTTAGCACTATCGACGGTCATCGGTGCTGATTGTAAAGTACGCTCCTGAACTTCTTCGCAAATCTTTTCCCAATTACTTTTACCGTTCAATCAAATCCTCCCTACCAAGAAGAAGTAACCATTCACCATATTCAGGATCGGAAGGTAGTTCGTGTGACTCTGCCAGTTTTATAATTTGTGTATCTGAGAAACCTGACCATTGGCTAAGTGCTAGTAATTTTGTCTGACGCTCATCATCTGTAAGTCTTTCTGCGGCTTTTTCAAAACCATAAATTCTGGAACCAAGCCAACTAACGATATTCGTTGCACATGCAAACATCATCTGTACAGATTTTTCCGAAAGAACTAAAACACCACCTCTTTCTCGAAATAATCTGCTTCGTAGCATATCAAATTCACGCCAGTTTGAATTATCCCAATTTTCAAAGTCCCAAATAATCAAATAATCTTCAATAGCTTCTTGAATTGTATTAACTAAACTACTGACACCATCAACAGCAGATATAATACCTACTTTACACTCAGTAAATAATTCTAATGTCTCCCTTAGCTCTTGTACTAATACGCCAGAATCTGAATTAGATATAACCAACACAGACCAAATATTTCCATTTGGTTGTGAACCAATTCGCTGGAGAAACTCATCCATAGAAATTCTTGAAATTATCATAACCATCTCTAGGCATATATCTGTTCGATTATTGGTATAAGAGTCGGATGAACTACATAGCGAGTTTTGGGATATCTATACTCAATAATACGTCTAGTTACCAGTAATTTGATATCTTTACTTGTTCTCACTTTAAAATTTTCTATTTCAAAAGTTTTTCGCATAATTTCTAGTTCTTCATCATCAAGACCAAGTAGTTGCGCTTTACCAAATGATTCAATGGCAGTTGAAACATGGGTTACTCCTAATCTCTCATCACCAGACATATAAGTTTCTTCGATAGAGGCTTGCGTTAAGTTGATTAAATCTCTTAAAATACCACCAGAAAATTTAATTAATAAATCAATCACAACTTCTTCTATAAAATTGTCTTGAGAACGACCTTGTAAAATTTGTTTAAAAAATTTATAAGCTTCTGGATCGTTTTCAACGTCAAAACAAGGCTGATGATAAAAGTAGTCTAAATAACTCTCTATAGAAAAGCTATTTTCTCCATATAAAGATGTCAATGGTCCCACTATAACAACACCAATATCAGCATTTGATATAGCTTTAACATCATCAAGTATTTCGGGGAAAATTTTAGAATCATCAAGTCTATCTAGTCCATCAAATAATAAAACAATATGCCCATAACTATCCTTAACGAATGCAGCTAATTGGCGAACGGCATTAATTAATTTAACTTGAGGATCAGAGTTTTTTTTTGCAGGAATAATTCCTGGGTATTTTCTTTCCTCAAATTGTACCCCTGGGAAAGCTGAGGAAAATGGTATTTCAAGTCTAACTTTTCGAGAAGAACCATACGCTAGTTGGTGAATTAGATTAATTTTTGCGTTTATTTCAAAATTTGTACTATCTCGCATTAATTTTGATATTTCTAGTCCTGCGATCGCAGTGAGAACACCACCCACAATCTTAGAAATATCTGTATATAAGCTCACATCAATATATATTGAATAAATATCACCTATCTTTTTCAGGTTTTCACAAGCAACTAATAATTGAGTCGTCTTACCTGAGCCAACTCCACCAATTAACAAATGTGACGAAGCAGGACGAAGTGCAATCCGATTGGATATTCCTTCCGCGAATAATTTTCCAGGTGCGTTAACATAGTAACCACTGGCGACCGCATGTTGAGGATTTGCTGCTCCCTCGAAAGCAGCCATTCTTTCTCTGAAAAGCTGTAAGCGATTAGACATAAAATATACTTGATGGACAGCAATAAATTCAATCATTTTTTGAACAAGCTAGCGAGCTAATTCAAACGGCTTCACTATAAGAAAAGACATCCAAAGAAATCGATCTAACGGGCTTATCTTCCCCATGCAACATGACTCGAATTCCCTCGGTTGTCTCCCTGCTAAATACCTCCTCTCCACAGCGAGAACAAACCTTAGCAGGAATATTTTCAACTAACTGAAACTTACCCTGAATATTAAAAACTTCACTGACATATTCTATATGATACTCCTGTGAGCCACAAACATGACATTTAAACATTAATCTTTCCTCCTTCTATAATCAATCCATTGAACAGTATCTGGTTCATACAGTGTAATAATTTTTACCAGTTCGGATTCAATTTTTGAAACCTGAATATGTAAAGCTCGATTCTCTTGAGTAAATCCTAAAAGTAAGCAACTGGGTGAGTATTTATCTTCTGGATAATCTTCGATTACCTCCATATTTATACTAGCTTCTCTGATTTCCTCATCAATAATATTACGTTCAACCGCCCTTTTGAGAGCATGTCTCGTAAACTCAAAGCTTCCGGCCTGTAGTTGCCTTTGAATATCTTCAAGAGATTTCATAATTCTATCGAATTTTCTAAACTCTTCAACTGTTCATCTATAAGTGCAATTTCTCCTAAAATCTCTTCAACACCTCGCAACTTTTCCGGCTTATAAAACACCTTATTAAAATTAATCTCTACCCCTACCACATTCTCTAAATACTCAAACGGCTTGGTAATATACTTAGCCATAAACGCCTCAATTGCCGCCTTATTCTCTCCCTCATCCCGATGGAAAGGAATAATCTCGTAATCCTTCTGGTAATCCGGCGTTAATTCCACCGTAATTTCAATCCTTTCTGTCTGGGTTTTTGTCCACTTCTTAAACGCTGCCTTTACCACAATCTTCCCACAGCCCAAGGTTTCCTGTTTACCCAAAGCCTCTTTAATCAGCGTTTCCTGTTCGGCATCAAACCGATACAAAGCCTTATCCGTCATCACCGTTAACGGCTGTTCTTTGTAGTCTAACGCACTAACAAACGGCTTAATATCTTGCTCAAATGCCTCTACCAATGAGGCAAACTGTTGCGAATCGTAATCTGTAATCGTAAATTCTGTTAATGTTCTTTCCCCATTGTCCAACTTTAACGGCGACAATTTCAGGCTGGTTTTACCTTCCTTTAAGCGACTGGCAAAAGTTTTACCCTGTTCATCAACATTTGTGAGCATAATTGTCTGCTTATTGAAATAGAAAAACTCCTTATCAAATACCCGTGCATAATCATTATCCTCAAACTGTGCCAGAGTTTCGACAATCTCCAAGCGGCTGACTGCATCGACTTCTTTGCGTTTTGAGCCTTTACTTTTCTTCAGTGGTTTAAACTTCTCACTGGCATTAATCAACATTACCTTATCCCGACAGTTGGGAGTTTTACGCTTATTCAATACCCACAGATAAGTGTAAATACCCGTATTGAAAAACTCATCGGTGGGCAACTGAATTATCGCTTCCACAAAGTCCGAATCCAGCATCCATTTGCGAATATTGCTTTCTGCCGAACCTGCATCCCCACTAAATAGCGTTGAACCATTGTGAACTACAACCCCCATGCCATTTGCATTCAGCTTTGAGATTAGGTGCTGCATAAACAATAACTGACCATCGGAAATTGATGGCAGGTACTTAAATCGCTGGGTTTTGTCGTTATCAATATCCTTTTGATAACCCTTCCAACTCACCCCGTATGGCGGATTGGCAACGACTACATGAAACTCATCGTTATAAAATTTATCATCCGTGAGGGTATTGCCATGCTCGATTTTTGAATCCACCCGGAACCGACTTTCAATCTTTGCCAGCGCATACAGCGCATCATTCCAGTCCTGCCCAAAAGTTTGGGTTAGTCGGTGCGATCGCTCTCGAATCCGGTCTTCGACCCCAAACAATAAGTTACCACCGCCACAGGTGCAGTCGTAAATTTTTAGTAACTTATCTGAGTCCTCAATCTTAGAAGCGATAATCTCCGCAATCAACGCAATTACATCATCGGGTGTGTACTGTTCCCCTGCCGTTTCCGCCGAAATATCTGCCCAACGGCGTTTAATATGTTCTTCAAGCGTTGTAATTGCCGAGTTATCGAAGGGCTTGAGGTCAATACTACTCCATTCCTTGGTATAACCTAATAGCACCTTTTTGGATTTGAGCTTCGTAATCACCCCTTTAATATCGAGAAACTTCTCACCTTCGGTCGCATCTACCCCCAGGAGGTCTTTTGTTTTCCCATCAAAACCCCGCAGGTAGGCTTCAAAATCCACGTCAAAGGATTTATCATTTTTACAGATATCCTTTAGGGTTTGATTTTTATCGAAAATATAAACGTTATAACCCTGACCCTTATCCTCAATTAACTCGGTCAAATCCTCCGGTCTAATTTCCGCCAATGCCGCTTCGCCAATTTCCGCCTTTAGTTCATCAAACATCCTCACCAAGCGGCTTTCAATCATCACCAGTGCAAAAAACGGCATCATATAGGATGGCCATTCCGACTCCTTGATGCCGCAACCCCGCAGCAAATCGGCAGTTGCCCAGATATTTGATTCGTATTGGAGGATATTATTGACAGTCATCTAGCAGTTTTGGCTCAAGGGTAAAATTCAGTAATAACCATTGTGGCTTTACAGCTAGCTTTTTAAGCATCCTCTAACGCTGCAGGCAAATAGATACTCCTCGCTTGCGGTCAAGCCCGGAGGCTAATCGCAACAAAGCCTGCCCTATGGCAGGCTTCGTTCCCATTAGCCCTACCATTCGATGGTAGGGCGGGATTTGGGGCATTCGATAAGACTATATGCTGCCAGGATTAAAGCGTAAAACCCCTGATTTTACAAAGTCATTCTTTAACGATGGAAGCTGGGAACGAACGCGAGTGCGTGTCCCCTTGGGACTCAGCCTGCCCTACGGCAGGCTTCGTTCTCATTAGCCCTACCATTCGATGGTAGGGCGGGGTTTGAGACATTCGATCGGGCTACATGCTACCAGGATTAAAGCCTTGCACCAATAGTTTTTTGAAATGCCGGACGTTCGCTCATTTGCTTCATATATTTCAATACTGCCGGATATTCACTCAAATCGACTTTGAGCATGATGGGAATATAGGATAGTATCGAACCGACAGCAACATCAGCAACAGTAAATTCATCACCCATTAAAAAAAGTTGCTTTTCGAGAATATTATTTAATGGAGTCAGCAAACGAGGCATTTCCTTTTCTCGACTCGCTTCGACAAAAATGCCTGGTCCCAAAGTCGCATTCGCAAATAACGTCCATTGGTTAAGTTGAGCGCGTTCTTCGGCAGTAAACGGTGTTTTCGCGTACTTATCGGCAATATACATTAATATTGCACCCGATTCCCAAAGCTGGAAATTGTCGGATACTATGGCAGGAACTTTTCCAAAAGGATTTATCGCTAAATATGCTTCCTGTCGATGTTCGGAAGCTTGCATATCGAGTACGACTTTTTCGTAGGGAACACCGAGTTCCTCAAGATACCATTGTACAATTGAGGCGCGGCTGCGTGCGCCAGCGTAGAGTTTTAGCATGTTGTGTTTGGTATATGTGGGTGGGGTAGGGGGGTTCACGAAGTAACTTTCCTACCTATGTAGGATATCAATAAACTCGCCCCGGACTGGTTGTA
>JANNFJ010000412.1:0-2765 GCA_031379725.1 Calothrix sp. OTE_75_metabat_31 | reverse complement strand
ATATATGGGGTCTGCGGGGGTAAAGGTGGAATTTATGGCTTGGTTGGGGTCTCCGACACGAATTAAGTTGATTTGGGGAGAGGGGGAGAGGGGGAGAGGGGGAGAGGGGGGGGACGAGGGAGATAAATTTCTCCCTTGTCTCCCTTGTCTCCCTTGTCCCCCTTGTCCCCCTTGTCCCCTATTCCCTATTCCCGACTCCCGACTCCCTTCTGGTTCAGTGGCAAGTATTTCAAGAAGTTCGCTTTGTAGGGGACTTGAATCTTGGGCTTCGTCTTCAAAAACTGCAAATATTTGACTTTGTTCGATACGTCGAGCGTGGGGGTCTTTTAATACTCGTAATGCTGCTAAAATCATGTCATCATAATCGATAAACTCATTCTGGCGCATTAAGTTCTGATATTGTTCGTATAATCCGGCAGCTATACCCAATATTCCATATTCATCGTTTGTCTGGTTGCTCAATTCGCGTAATTTATCTGGGGATAATCCCGAACTTTTAGCTTCGTGAATTACTGTTGTTGCTAAGTCAGGTAATACCTCTGTCCGCAATACCGATTGTCTCCGCAATCTCTCGGTTTCTTCCCCGTCAAATTGCACACCTTCTAATAACCGCATGTATCTACCTGGATGATAGGCAATCCATTCTTCGACCGCATTTCGCAGAAGCCTATGGCTTTGATTGGCAGTAACTAATGTCACTTCATCAAGTTGTAACCCAGATAATTGGGGATGACGACTAGCTATATTTAAAGCTAAACCGTGAAGGGTATGAACAACGAAACCCGTTTGGGGAAGTAATAAATCATCCTTTAAATACTTGCGAATTTTGGCTTTGATATTGGCAACTGCTGAACGTGTGAAGGTGACGACAACTAGTTGACGACGGGTATTGCGAATCGAGTTTGCACTCCTTTCATATTGACGTGCGATCGCAATTGCTGCGGCTGCTGCCATTCCTGTGGATTTTCCTGCACCTGGTACTGCTGAAACTGCGAGTTTTCCACTTTCCCAATCGACCATTTCTTGCTGTCCGAAGCGCAAACTATTGCGGATACGGTCGATTGCCGCATTTCGCAACGTGGATATAGGCAATTGTTGATTTCCCTGTGTTGGGATAAGTGACACTGGATGGGTTAAATTAACGTCGGACATAAAGAAGTTCTTATATTTTTGTATTGTACAAGACGCAGAATGAGTGCGTTTATTAAAAATAGCGATCACATGTAAAGAGTTAATTTTAGGAGTAAAGCAAGAAATAAATAGTCGCGTAGGATAGGCGTCCCGCCTGTAACTATATTTGTATGACAGGCGAGACGCCTATCCTACGGGATTCCGATGAAGGGTATTTTTGTAATTGGAATACTCTAAAATCGGCATTGGGCATTCTTCGTTACACTTCTACACCTTTACACTTTTTTGAAGTCAGTTTGATTAATGCGGTTAATAGTTAATTTCAACCATTACCATCAATCCAATTACAATTATTCATGTTAATTTTTCTCATACCTATCTAAATTTATGGTAAAACAGAAAACTTATTTACATTATCTAAGTTTAGTAGGAATTTTTATACTTGGTGCAACCCTGCGGTTTACCAATTTAGATTTGAAACCGTTGTGGATGGATGAAATTATCACGACTATTTTCAGTTTGGGCAAAAATTACCAGGATTTACCCCTCAATACAGCATTCCCCTTAACAAAACTCATAGAGATTTTTACTTATCAACCTGGATTAACTTGTCCGCAAATTGCAGCAAATATTGCCTCCCAATCCACCCATCCACCCTTATTTTTCTGTACTATGTATGGTTGGTTAGGGTGGTTGCAACCGTTGGGAGAAAATTGGGTTTGGAAAATGCGATCGCTTCCGGCTGTTTTCGGGGTAGCTGCGATTTTTGTAATCTACTGGGTTAACCGGATTGCTTTTTCTCCCAAAGCGGGAATTGCAGCAGCAGCTTGTATGACTGTTTCTCCATTTGCAGTTTACCTTTCCCAACAAGCACGACATTATACTTTCCCGATGTTGCTGGTTAGTTTGGCAATACTTGGACTAATCCAAATTCAACAAGATATTTTTATTGAAAATCCAAGTCGAAAAAAACGACTTTGGGTGTGGTGCTACTGGATAACCGTTAACAGCATCAGTCTTTACGCTCATTACTTCTGCATTCTTGCCGTAATTGCCCAAGTTGCCACATTGGTTTGGCTGTTAATTTGGCGAAAGGCACATATTCACGATTGGAAAAATTGGTTGACTCTGACTTTCTCAACGAGTGCGATCGCATTAAGTTTCCTTCCTTGGTTGCTGGTAATGCTCAACCACTCGAAACGTTCCGAAACCGATTGGTTACAACCACCCCAACATATTGCACCACTTGCACAAACCATTATCAACTGGTTGTTAATGGTTATTTCTTTGCCTGTAGAAAAGCAACCGCTACCCATTGCGATAATTTCCGGCTTTTTCATGCTGCTGTTTGGTGTTTGGTTAGTTAGGAAACTTGCCAAAGGGTTAAAAATGCTTCTATTAAATCCCGAATCTCAACTTCCGACCTTGACGCTATTGAGTTTCTCAATGTGGGTAATCTTAGAATTTTTCGCCATTATTTACCTACTCGGCAAAGATATCACCGTTGTTCCTCGTTATAACTTTATCTATTATCCTAGTTTCTGCGCTTTACTTGGCGCAAGTTTGGGAGGGAGTGGGAGAAAGGGAGAGGAGGAGAGGGGGGGAGGGGGAGAAGTACGCAGACAATTTGTAGT
>JANNFJ010000260.1:0-2226 GCA_031379725.1 Calothrix sp. OTE_75_metabat_31 | reverse complement strand
GTGAGCATGAATGGTTGATTCGACCACAGCGACTCTATTTTTCGCCCATGTGCGTTCGCGTTCATGGCATCACCCCGCGCGACGTCCTGACATGCCCGCAATGGGACCTGGTTTGGGAACAGCTTTATCCGCTGATCGATGGTCGAGTGATCGTGGCCCACAATGTCGGTTTCGATGCGGCAGTGCTGTTGGGGACTAGCCAAAGTTACGAGATTGCTTTGCCTCAGTTCGATTTGCAATGCACACGACTCATCGCCAAACGCGCTTGGCCTGGACAACCTGGTTATGGACTTGCCGCCATCGCGGAACGACTTGGTATCAAATTCAAACATCACAATGCTTTGGAGGATGCACGAGCATGTGCTCAAGTTGCGATCGCAGCCGCTTTTGTGGCAGGTGCAACAATGGTCATATCGAGCAACCCATCATCAACTATTATACCTGCTGGTCCCTGTGCCAATATTGATGTTGGGGGGGCTGCATTTGCTACTGTCACCGCTACTGCTGTGGTTTTAATGATTTTATCTTCAGTTTCAATTTCTACATCAAAACTTTCTAAATTCCGTAATTCCTGCAACCCTGCCAAAACATAAGCCATCATCCCAAAGCGGTTTTTGGCTTCTCGGTCAGCACGTTCTACCGTTTCTGCTTCAAATCCAATCCCTGTCAGCAATACCATCGGAGAACCGTTACAATCAGCCGCATCGACAGTCCGCGTCTGACCATGTAAAATCACCTCGCACGCACCCTCAATACTATCGGGAATGCCTAAAGCATTGGCAAAAGCATTTGCTGTTCCCCGCGAAATAATTCCAAAAGGTATATTACTACCAATTACTGCCGTTGCAGCTGCTGATAAAGTTCCGTCTCCACCCGATGCAATAATGGCATCGACTCCGCGCTTAACTGCGGCAGCAGCATGTTCATCGGCTCCAACTTCTTTGGTCGTCAAGTAAATATCAAGGTCGATTTCTGGCTCCAAAATTGACTTAATCTGCGCCAATTCTAATTCTGGATCTCCTTGACCTGCAACAGGGTTAAAGATAAGACAAGCAGAACGTTTCATACTATACTTCGCGCAAATTGCTAAATTGTTGACTTTGATTTTAATAGTCAATATAGTTTGCACCGATTTCCTGCGTTATAACTTCCCCCTGACGATAGGTTTTGATGTCTAACTATTACGTAGGCGGTACATCGCTTCTCGGTGATGCCTAAATAAAAAATATTTCTAATTTGTGTCCTACGTGTCCTAGCCTGCGGCAAGCCCCTGCGCGTCTATGTGGTTAAAAAACTTCTTTCTACCTCCCCCTAACCGTAAGGGCACGATATTATCGTGCCCCTACCATACCGCTTAAACCCATTTTCTTTTCCCCCGACTCCCCACTCCCTAATTTATTTACAAAACTTCGTAAATAAATCCTAAAAAGTAACATATAAACTTGATTTGAATCAAGAAGGGCGTTTGCTGCGGTAGTCTAGATCCAGTAAATTTATTTTCTGATTTTACAAACATCTTTATGACATCTGTTGTTTCCACCTCACAGCGTACTATTCGTATCGGGTCGCGCAAAAGCCAACTCGCTCTAGTTCAAACATACTGGGTTCAAGAACAACTTCAACAAAGCTTTCCAGATATGAAGTTTGAAGTTCATACCATGTCCACCCAAGGAGACAAAATCCTTGATGTGGCATTAGCCAAAATTGGTGATAAGGGACTTTTCACCAAAGAACTTGAAACAGGGATGATCAACCAAGATATTGACTTTGCCGTTCATTCGCTCAAAGACTTACCGACACGCTTACCCGAAGGGTTAGCATTGGCGGCAATTACCGAACGGGAAAACCCTGCGGATGCGCTTGTAGTGCATGAAAAATTCAAGGATAAGCAAATTGATACGTTACCCCCAGGTGCAGTAATTGGGACATCTTCGCTGCGACGATTGGCACAATTGCGGCATCATTTTCCCCACTTAGAATTTAAAGATGTGCGTGGTAACTTGAATACCCGTATGGCAAAATTAGACGCAGGGGAATACGATGCTTTGATTTTAGCCGTTGCTGGTTTAGAACGGTTGGGAATGAGTTCACGGGTTCACCAAGTTATCCCAGACCATATTTCGCTCCACGCGGTCGGACAGGGTGCTTTAGGAATTGAATGTCGTAGTGACGATATCGAAGTAATTTCGTTACTCAAGGCAATCGAACATCCACATACACGCGATC
>JANNFJ010000264.1:0-1815 GCA_031379725.1 Calothrix sp. OTE_75_metabat_31 | reverse complement strand
AATATGTTTTTCAACTGTCTTCACGTCCCATGCTGCTGGTAAAAGATGATATTTATGTTAAAAATATTAAGCGAGTCATGGTGGCAATGGACGGTTCGGATACAGCTAAACATTGTCTGAAATTAGCTTTGTTCCTACTGCAAGATTTAAAGGGTGCGGAGTTAATACTTGCAAATGTTAATACTGATTGGGTAAATAAGTCAGGTAAAACCGAAGTAAATCCAGAAGAAAATCAAGTTTTAGCGGCTGCGGCGGCAGAAGCTCGCAGATACAATATCCAAACTCGCTGTATAATGAGTGGTGGTCAATCAGGTCAGGAAGGAAATATTACCAGCAGTGGTCGAGCAGGACAAGAAATCTGTCGCTTGGCTGATGACTATAATGTAGACCTACTATTAATGGGATCACCTGACCGTCGTCCCAGTATTGCCAAAAGCTTTGTCGATTTAGACCGACTTTTAGGTGCTTCGCTTTCAGATTATGTTCGTGTTAATGCATCCTGTCCAGTTTTACTAGCACGTACTGATGTAGCTTAAAAAGTGCAAAGGGTAAAGAGTAAGGGGCAAGGGTAAAGGAAAATTCCTAACTCCTAACTCCTAACTCCTAACTAAAATCCTAAGAATCTTTTCCACCTTCACGGCTAGCAGTAAGAGTGTAAAGAATGATTAAAAAAACAGCAGGGACTAGTACGAACAAAAGGCTCGCTACGAATCCCAAGTCATTAGTTTGCATAGCAAGAAAGTCTCTCTATGATTTACAGTCAACACCTCTAGGATACCACTAAGTAAAGAGTAGAAGTGAAAATCTACATGTAAAACTTTAATTTAATTACATATAATATAAACCAAATTAGAGACGCTATATATAACGTCTCTACCCTTGTAAATAAAAATATTAGTAAAAAGGCTTTAATTTGGTTTCGTAACGACGCTAATTGCACCATAAACCATAGTTTGACAAGCAAGACGGTAATTTCCGGGCTTTTTCTTGAGCATACTATTTTCTGCGTCGGTACGTGGTGAGAGATTTTCCAGCCCTTCGGTAATTTCGACAATACAAGTTCCACAACCACCTGCACCACCGCAATTAGTCATTTTTCCCCAAAATTTATAGACATCAATACTATTTTGCATGGCTTGAAGCCGCAAATTCGCTCCATTCGCTGCGACAATTTCTTGATTTTCTTTGATAAAGTTAATATTTCCCATAAAATTTTACCTCCTGTGACTAGTATTGTTAACTATTATATAGACATGTTAATAAATATTAAGAATAATTATTTCATGTAAAGAAACCTGAACAAAAAATAAGACAGGCAAATTACCTGTCTGTAATCAAAATATCAGTTAATTGAATAATAATTAACTTATCTAAAACCGACGGCTGCTTGCCAAACAAAAGCCAACAGCAGGAAGAATACGGGAATAATTGGTAGAACGTCTACCAATGGGTCGAAGATTTGATATGCTTCGGGCAATTTTGCTAACAACAATGCTGCTTCCATGTTTTTAAATCCACCTATCCAAACACAGCTTTCATATTAGGAATGTATCTTAACATGCAAACAGCCCTGAGTGCTAACTTTACAAAACTTAAGAATGAGTGCGGAAAGGAAAAGCAATTAGAGTTATAAAAATAAGAACTATTATCACTACTGAATTTTCATGTCGGCCCGTCTTGGTGAAAAATTGTGTCAACACTCTTGTCTGTTTTTCTGGAATCTTTGAAGTTGTGATTGTATAACAAAGTATCCATGCTCATAGGACTTACGTAATAGTGGCAGAAAGACTTACCACTCCAGGCACACGTACGGAG
>JANNFJ010000241.1:0-8979 GCA_031379725.1 Calothrix sp. OTE_75_metabat_31 | reverse complement strand
CAGTCTTTTTCCATGTACCCCAGGGCATAAATTTGCGCCAGTAAGCTTAACCCGGTAATCAGCACGCTTGCACCAAGACTAACGGGTGAAATTTCCAAAGCAAACGATAAATCAAAGCCTGCAGCGTTGAACCAGTTGATTGTGATGGTCTGCTGTCCGCGACTCCAAATATCTTTGAAAACCAGAATGCTGTGTACTAAACCTAGTACTGTCGTCAACAAGTTGAAATAAGCTGCTGGTCTTGGGCCTGTGCGCTTAACTAAACCAATTGCCCAAGGCAATGTTAAAATTGCCCCCAATAAACCGTAAAATGGTATCCACCAACTCGTTGAAAATAGAAACTGATTCATTGAAGTGAGTTTTCCTAATATTCGTCGGTTCCTAAAATTAATTTCCGACTCGATGCATAAATTGGATAAAACGCTTTATTGAGGTTTATTGACAATAATTTTACGTTTTTACCTTTTTTTAGATTGTAATTTTGGATAATATTCGTATATTTTCATTTTTACGAAAATATGAGAAAAATTACATAATTTATGGTAAAGAAGTTAATATTTGTGTTTTTTCATTGACTGCTTACAAATATAATTTTTAACCTCAAAATTCCTTTTATGTCTATTATAAATAAAACTTATAACTATTTTCACGGTTTTACCTTGCGTTCGGAGATAATTGGGCGACACATAGCCATAGCACGCAAAGTAGTTTTGCGTAACACACTAGGGCAAGGTATTTACCGCCTTTACTAAAAGCGATTGAGCTAATGTAATAAAGAAATTATAAAACAGAAACGCCTGCTCTAGGAATCCGTAAACTTTAGATAACCTCAACCACACTGATTAAGTAGTGTTAAGTTTTTTAAAACTTTATTATCATAAACTATTATACTAATTTATATTGTCAGGGATGCCATCGTTTTCTATGCTTAAGATAAGAGTGCTTTTATGCTTACACTTTTAGGTACTCGTCACAGAAATTCCTGACAGTATAGTTTTGGATTAATTTTTTAGGAGACAAGCGAATGCCAATTGCGGTTGGAATGATTGAAACAAAAGGTTTTCCTGCGGTTGTCGAAGCTGCGGATGCAATGGTGAAAGCTGCTCGTGTAACTTTGGTTGGGTATGAAAAAATCGGTAGCGCTCGCGTCACCGTGATTGTACGCGGCGACGTATCGGAAGTACAAGCGTCCGTAGCAGCAGGAGTTGAGGCAGCACGTCGCGTTAATGGCGGTGAAGTTGTATCAACCCATATTATTGCGCGTCCTCATGAGAATTTGGAGTACGTTTTGCCGATTCGTTACACCGAAGCAGTCGAACAGTTCCGAACTTAAAGATTTGTACGCTCTTAAAATTTTATAACTTTAATGGCGGGTTGCTTGTTTTCACTCTTGAAGCTGGATAAGGATTAAAAAAAGTATGTCAATTGCAGTAGGAATGGTAGAAACCCTGGGCTTTCCAGCGGTTGTAGAAGCGGCTGATGCGATGGTAAAAGCTGCACGAGTAACTTTAGTTGGTTATGAGAAAATTGGTAGCGGTCGCGTTACAGTTATCGTTCGCGGTGACGTATCAGAAGTACAAGCTTCGGTAGGTGCGGGAGTTGAGTCTGTAAAGCGTGTTAATGGGGGACAAGTTTTATCGACGCACATTATTGCTCGTCCTCATGAAAACTTAGAATATGTTTTGCCAATTCGTTACACCGAAGATGTAGAACAATTCCGTGAGGATGTTAACGCAATCCGTGCTTTTAGAAGACCCTAAGTGAATAATGCAAATCGCTAAAGTTCGAGGCACAGTAGTCAGCACTAGTAAAGATCCAAGCCTTCGAGGTGTGAAATTTCTACTGTTGCAGTTTGTTGACGAAGAAGGACAAGCTTTGCCTAGTTATGAAGTAGCGGCTGATAGCGTTGGTGCTGGAGTTGATGAGTGGGTACTTGTTAGTCGTAATAGTGCCGCTCGTCAAGTTCTAGGTAACGAGCAACGCCCCTTAGATGCAGCAGTAGTGGCGATAATTGATACAGTTCGCGTTGAAGATCGTCTTATTTACAGTAAGAAAGAACAGTATAGATAGTCAGTAGTCGGTGGTCAATAGTCAGTAGTTAATGGTGAGTGGTTAGTGGTGAGTGGTCAGTGGTCAGTGGTTAGTGGTCAGTGGTCAGTGGTCAGTGGTTAGTGGTCAGTGGTTAGTAGTCAGTGGTCAGTGGTCAGTGGTTAGTGGTCAGTAGTTAATGACAACTGACAATTGACAACCGACAACTAACAACCAACAACCAACAACCAACAACTGACGAAAGACAAGGTTTTCTTTTGGAGGAATCAAGTAATGGCATTCCGCAGCACGGCAGCGTCGGCGGCACCGCCAACCCCGTGGTCTCAGGATTTGGCTGAACCGAATATCCACGAAACGGCGTTTATCCACGCATTTTCTTACATCATCGGGGATGTGGAAATTGGCGCAAATGTAATTGTTGCGCCTGGAACTTCGATTCGGGCGGATGAAGGTGCGCCGTTTTATATCGGTGAAAATACTAACATCCAAGATGGTGTAGTAATACATGGCTTGGAGCAAGGTCGCGTTATCGGCGACAATAAACGAGAATATTCAGTATGGGTTGGTAAAGATGCTTGTATAACTCATATGGCACTGCTTCACGGGCCGTGCTATGTGGGTGAGAACTCATTTATTGGCTTTCGTTCGACGGTTTTTAATGCTAGGGTCGGTGCGGGTTGTATTGTTATGATGCACGCATTAGTCCAAGATGTGGAAATTCCGCCAGGGAAGTACGTACCATCGGGAGCAATAATTACGAGTCAGCAGCAAGCCGATCGATTGCCGGACGTGCAAGGGGCAGATAAAGATTTTGCCCATCACGTAGTTGGGATCAATCAGGCTCTGCGAGCGGGTTATCTCTGTGCTGCAAACAATAAGTGCATTACACCAATTCGGGATGAATTAACAAAGTCTGATACAAAAGTTCAAGATAACAATTTTAGTTTTGCTTTTGAAAGGAGCGACGAGGTGTCGAGTAATAGCTTGAGTGCCGAAACAGTAGAACAAGTACGCTACATGTTGGAGCAAGGGTATAAGATTGGCACGGAACACGTAGACCAACGACGGTTCCGCACGGGTTCTTGGACGAGTTGCCAGCCGATTGAAGCGCGATCGCTTGACCAAGCGATGTCGGCTTTACATCGGTGTGTGGCAGACCACGCAGGCGATTACATCCGGTTGTTTGGGATTGACCCCAACGGCAAGCGTCGCGTTTTAGAAACAATTATTCAGCGTCCCGATGGTGCTGCTTCCACTCCACCACCTGGCTTTAAAGCACCTGCTTATAGCAATGGCAACGGTAACAGCTACAGCACCAACGGCAATGGCAGTAGCTACAGCAACGGCAACGGTGGCAGCGCCAAAATTAGCGGCGAAACCGTCGAACAAATTCGACAGCTACTTGCAGGTGGTTACAGAGTTGGGACTGAACACGTTGATGAGCGTCGATTCCGTACTGGTTCATGGCAAAGCTGTCAACCAATCGAATCGAATTCAGCCCAAGAAGTCATTTCGGCATTGGAAGAGTGCATGGTCAATCATCAAAGTGATTACGTGCGCTTGATTGGTATCGACCCCAAAGCCAAACGGCGGATATTAGAAAGCATTATCCAACGTCCCAACGGTGCGGCATCCCCTGCCGGCAATGGTTCAACAAAGTCCTTTGTTGCATCTACACAATCATCAGCACCAGCATCAAGCTCTAGTTATTCCTCGACTACAGCAACTGCAACTCGTTTGACTTCGGAAGTCACCGATCACCTCCGCCAACTCTTGGCAGGTGGGTATAAAATTAGTGCTGAACACGTAGATCAACGTCGTTTCCGTACAGGTTCTTGGGCTAGTTGCGGACAAATCGAAGCACGTTCAGAACGCGATGCTGTCGTAGCGCTCGAAGGATTCTTATCTGAGTATCAAGGTGATTACGTGCGCTTGATTGGTATCGACCCCAAAGCCAAACGTCGCGTCTTAGAATTGATTATTCAACGTCCTTAGTGGGAAGGGTGTGGGGTTTAGGGTGTAGGGGGAAAAGGGGAAGGGTGAAAGGCCAAAGGGAGGAAGTAAAACAAGATTTATTTTGTCTTCCTTATCTTCAAGCGCTCTCTAGCTCTCTACCTCCCTACCTCCCCACCTCCCTATCTCCCCACTCCCTACTCCCCCAATTGTTTATGTCTGTCCCGCCGCTGCGCCTGGGCAATAGCTTTGAATCGTATATTAGTGGCGAAGTGATAATTCATCCGAGTGCAGTAATTGCACCGGGGGTAATTCTCCAAGCGGCTCAAAATAGCAAAATTATTATTGGTGCAGGGGTCTGTGTTGGTATGGGGTCGATTCTCCAAGTTCATGCAGGCTCTTTAGAAATCGAAACTGGGGCAAACTTGGGAGCTGGTTTTTTGATGGTTGGTGAGGGTAAAATTGGGGAAAATGCCTGCATTGGTGCGGCAACGACTGTTTTTGAATGTTCGGTTGCACCTGGACAACTAGTGCCACCGGGTTCGATTTTGCATAGCGGACGAGATATTGTAGATACTGTACCCATTGAAGCTGACAACAGCATGAATGGTAACAACAGTCAAGATACTATTAATCAAAACTCCACTGCGAATGGCAAGCCTCAACCCGAAGAGGAGCCAGCTGTTGATGATGTGAAAGCGGATCTTTGGTCGAATCGCGTGCCCACTACGCAATATTTTAGGAGTAGGTCGCAATCGCAACTAATAAATTCCACTACAATTGGAAATAATACTTTTAATTCCCAAAACCAAGACCAACCTTCTAAAGAACCAACAAAAGCATCAATAGAACCGTCAACAGAGATTCAAGCTTTTAATGAACCCGCTACTGAACCAGCAAATAATTTTGCTCCTCATATTTACGGACAAGGCAATGTTCAGCGATTATTAGTTACTTTATTTCCCCATCGCCAGTCCTTAAATAAATCGATATCTGACGATTCGTCCGATTAAGTGTTATTCCTTAAGTAAGTTGACACCAATAAAGCGAACCTAAGAAGATTGTTAATTATTAGTGACTAGTTATCTGGTTAAAATTAATAATCAGCGGTTGACATATTTACGCTCATTTGTATTCATTACTTAAGTATCAGTTGAGTAAGTATCCTGGAGAACAAACTTGCATGGAGGCATACAATCAACGACCTAGCACTAAAGGGGCTTCGCGTCGTCAAAACGATTACAGCGACACTGCTTTGGGATTAGTATCAACCCGCAGCTTTCCAGCAATTGTTGGAACTGCGGATATGATGCTCAAGTCTGCTGGGGTTCATTTGATTGGTTACGAAAAAATTGGCGATGCACACTGTACGGCTATTGTCCGAGGTGGAATCGCGGATGTCCGTTTGGCTGTGGAAAGCGGTGAACGAACTGCTAAAGATTTTGGCGAATTTGTTTCGAGTTTAGTAATTCCACGCCCATTCCCAAATTTAGATATCATACTCCCAATTACTAGCCGTCTAGGTGAACTTGCGGAGGGTAATGCATACAATCGCTTGAGCAACCAAGCAATTGGATTAATTGAAACAAGAGGCTTTCCAGCAATGGTTGGAGCTGCAGATGCGATGCTCAAAGCCGCAGATGTACAATTAGCGGCGTATGAAAAAATCGGTGCGGGTTTGTGTACGGCAATTATTCGCGGTTCGGTTGCCAATGTTGCCGTTGCAGTCGAAGCTGGAATGAGCGAGGCAGATCGAATTGGCGAACTTAATGCGGTAATGGTTATACCTCGACCCTTGGATGAATTGGAACTGACTTTGCCAGTTGCTAATTGCTGGATTGAAAAACACCAACCACTGAATATACCACTTAATATTAAAGAACCAGTTATCGAAGTCGAAGCAGTAAGGCTGCCAGATTTAGCGCAACTCCCTATTAAAATAATAACTACTGAAGAACTCTAACTCCCAATCGAATCGGTTGAAGAAAACGTTGTACACACCTATGGGATTGAGGTAAGTACAACGTTGGTTACTATCCCCCAAGATTAACCTTCAAGGTGTGTAAAGTAACCAGTAACCTACGGGGTAAACCCGTAGTGGAACTGGAATTGGAAGGCATCTTACGCTTTGCTTGTTGTTTTGATAATAACTGTTTCGTGCCATAAAGAAAATACCATTATTTTGATAACAGCTATCAAGAAAAGTCTATATATCTATTTAGTCCTCTAGTTTTGTTAATGGTAGAAATAGCCTCTAAGTTATGGTGTAAAAATTGTGCAGGTTTTTGTAAACAGAGTACTGGAAATTAGCGAGTATTCTGTGATACTACATTTATATGGTGATGTCGTTTGAGCTGTAAGATTACTCGTTATGGTTATAAATGGTTACTAGTTGTAAATGGTCAAAGGTCAGGGGTCGATCGTAAAGGCGCAATTTATAGTGCCTTTACAGTACTGGGAGCAACATTGCAAGCAAATTACGAATGACTTTTGACAATCGATAATTATTAACCAACTACTAACTATTAACTTTCCTTGATGTTATGCCTAACAAATCAAATCAAATTACTGTAACAATCAACTGCAATTAGAGGAGAATTACCGTTGAACCAAGCGACCCTACACCAATTGAAGGTGTTCGAGGCGGCAGCGCGTCACGGCAGCTTTACTCGCGCCGCAGAGGAACTATTTCTGACCCAACCGACTGTTTCAATGCAAATCAAACAACTTACAAAGTCAGTGGGATTGCCTCTGTTTGAACAGGTTGGTAAGCGACTGTATTTGACTGAAGCGGGAAGAGAATTATTTGCTACTTGTCGTCAGATTTTTGAAACAATAGCCCAATTCGAGATGAAAGTAGCAGATTTAAAAGGGCTAAAGCAGGGGCAATTACGCTTGGCTGTGATTACAACTGCGAAATATTTTATTCCACGTTTTTTGGGTCGTTTTTGCCAGTTGTACCCAGGAATCGATATTTCGTTGCAAGTAACCAATCATGAAGGGATTCTCGAACGGATGACTGCGAATCTGGATGATTTATATATTATGAGTCAGGTTCCAGAACATCTTGACGTAAATTTTCAGCCCTTTTTGGAAAATCCTTTAGTTGTTCTAGCCCCAGCAGATCATCCGCTTGCCAAGGAAACAAATATTCCCATTACTCGGCTTGCAGAAGAACCATTCATTATGCGCGAACCCGGTTCTGGAACCCGCCGTGCGATTCAGAAACTATTCGATGAACATGGTATAACCGTAAAAGTCAAACTGGAGTTGGGAAGTAACGAAGCGATTAAACAAGCGATCGCCGGAGGATTGGGAATCTCCGTGTTGTCACAGCATACTTTGTTACCAAACATGGGGGATTTAGCGATTTTGGATGTCGAGAATTTCCCAATCAAACGCAATTGGTTTATGATTTATCCCAATGGCAAGCAATTGTCGATTGTGGCGCGAACCTATTGTGATTATCTGTTTGATGCCGCGAAACAGTTTGTCGAGAAAAGTACTATACCCAGTGCCTTTAGTAGCAGTGTAGAAGTGTAATTTCGAGTGGGACAGCTTTGCTTTGCTTGTTATCTAAGATTAGTGGGTCGGCGTGAATAAAATCAATCTTGCCTTAATAGTTGTTAACTGTTAGTTGCTATTTTGCCAAAATTGCATCTTAACAATTATTTACATAAAGAACATTTATTTTCGCCAACTTGCTAAACATAGACCGTTATGATGTGTAAGTCTGAAAGAATGCGAGCTAATGACGCTGCCGTGGGTAAGAAAATTATCATTGAGGTTAGGGAGCAGTGAGTCGCAGAAAGGTTTTAGAGATTTTCATTAACTTACATACTTCGCTTTTTTAGTGCTGACCTACTTAAATTAAAGTTATATATTAGGAAAAACAGCAATCCTGAGATTTAGCGATAAAAATAAGGAAAAATTTTTGTGGTTAATCCGATTGTAACTACAAGCAAAACTGTAGAAACCCAAATTGTAGCCGTTACAGTTTATACTAATCAAGCCCTTGTGACGCGCCGAGGTGTAGTCGATCTGACAGTTGAAGATAATATATTAATTATTAATCATTTGCCAGTAATTATCGAAGCCGATTCTGTAAGAGTGAGTGGAAGCGGGAGAATCCCAGTACGATTGTTAGGGGTGAGTTTAACTCACACTTATACAACCGAACCCGTTGCAGCACGAGTCGCACAACTAACTTCTCACATCGAAGAATTAGAATCGGAAATGAGCTACTTGCGATCGCAACTCGATGGTTTAGCATTGCAGTCGCGGTTTCTCGAAGGATTGCGCGAAAAAACCGAAGAACCTTTTGCTCAAAGCATATCGCGTCGAAATCTTAGTCTGAGCGAAACTATGGATTTTGTCAATTTTCTCGGCAGTCAATACACCGAATATGGGATTGCGACGAGGGATTGTAATAACCGCAAAAATGAAATCGAAAAGGAATTAGCAGCGCTTCGTCAACAAGTTCAGCAAATTCAAACACCCCACCCCAAGGAAAGTTTCAAGTTAGCTATACCGATCGAAACTGCCCAAAATGGTGAATTTCAACTAGAAGTTTCTTACGTTGTTAAAGATGCCAGTTGGATACCGCTTTACCATCTGCGGGTAAATACCAATAGTAATATTATTCATCTTGGTTATCTTGCTGAAGTGACACAAAATACCGGGGAAGATTGGGATGATGTAGCATTAACCCTTTCCACAGCCAAACCTGGACTCGGCACATTACCGCCTAAGCCGGAGCCTTGGTATATTGGAATACAAGAATTCAACTATCGTCGCCAAGGTGTTGAATATACATTATCATCTGCTCCCGCACCAATGGCAGCTAGGGCAGCTAGTAACCAGAATGAAGATGAATACGGCGGGCAAGAAGAAATAACCGCAGCGAGTTCCATCGAAGCTGAAACTGTTACAGCCAAGGTAGCAAAAGAAGGTAGCGTCGTATCATTTAAGTTAAGT
>JANNFJ010000181.1:0-5015 GCA_031379725.1 Calothrix sp. OTE_75_metabat_31 | reverse complement strand
CGATGCGGGTCCCTTTGCCGCCAAAATTCCTAAAGATTGGTCGGTGCGTGTCAATCGCTTCTGGATTGACTATACTCCTTCGGGTGGTATCGACCAGTTTTACTCGAAGATGTCGGTGTTGAATGCCCAAGGCAAGGAAGTTGACAACAAGACGATTTTTGTTAATCAACCTCTACGTTATAAAGGCATTACTTTTTACCAAACCGACTGGGGAATTGCAAAAGTGAAAGTTAGGGTCAACAAAAGCCCGATTTTTGAATTACCGATGGCACAGCTTGATACCCAAGGTAAAGGACGAATTTGGGGTACTTGGATTCCCATTAAACCCGATTTAAGCGAGGGTGTTTCGCTGCTGGCAAAGGATTTGCAGGGGATGGTGTTGATTTATGACTCGAAAGGTAAGCTTGCCGATACTTTACGCACAGGCATGGCTACCCAGGTAAATGGTGTAACTCTAAGTCTTCTCGATGTAGTTGGAAGTACGGGGTTACAAATTAAGTCAGACCCAGGTATACCAATCGTTTATACAGGTTTTGCCACTTTGATGGCGGGTGTCGTAATGAGTTACTTTTCGCACTCGCAAGTTTGGGCGCTGCAAAAAGATGGTAATTTGTATGTAGGTGGTAAAACTAATCGCGCTCAAGTCGCTTTTGAAAGAGAAGTATTGGAGATACTCGATAAGTTGAGTTTACAGGAAAAAGGTGAAGAGAAAGAAGTTCCTGTGGAAGTTTAAAAGTCGTTAGTTTTGACAAGTCTAGATGGTCATAATCCGGGTTTCTTCAAGAAACCCGGATTATAGCCCTCACGAGAAGGTGGAAATTAATGACATGAAGGTAGTGCGAGCCTCTTGCTCGCTTTAATATAATACCTGGGCAAGATGCTCGCTTTAATATAATACCTGGGTAAGATGCTCGATTTATATAATACGTGGGCAAGATGCGCGCTTTAATATAATATGCGAGCAAGATGCTCGCACTACCACCAAAATTCATGGCATGAACCACTACCATAATCTACTACTATTTTGTATGCTTGACTTCTACGACTGTATGGACGTTACCGCGTGGAGTAAAATCAGCTTTAACTGTCGCTTCTAACGGGTCGCAAGCAGCAACAAAATCGTCGAGAATTTGATTAGCCGATTCTTCATGCGAGATATAGCGATCGCGGTAACTGTTAATGTACAGTTTTAGTGCTTTTAATTCCACTACTTTTCCATCGGGTATGTAGGAAACATAAATTGTGGCAAAGTCTGGATAGCCAGAAAAAGGACATTTACAAGTAAATTCGGGCAGCGTAATCTCGATATTGTACCGTCTGCCGACACGCGGATTCGGGAACGTAATTAAATGTCCTTCGGCAATTTCACGTTCGCCATATTTTACAGTTTCGATTGGTTGCGATGCAATTTCTGGTACAGAACTACTCATAAATTAAAAAAAGTTAAACTTAAAACCATATTCTAAGGCTCAAAATCCAAGAATAAACCTTCTAATATTCTTGTTCCCAGTCCGGACAACTCGTATCTTCGCAACCGGACGGATGCATCCCGCAAACTAATAAGTTACCACCATACGCATGTCCGTGATAGTGACGGCAACCCATACATGCTGGATTCTTATCTGCGGTCGCTTCAACCGAATATGGAAAACCAGGGTCTAAACCATCACCCATAAAGTCATCCAATTCCCAGTAAATTTCCAGAGGCGGTTCGCTAATATCCTGCAAATACTGGTCAACTTCTGTAACGATAGTACTATGTACTTGCTCGCTCAATTCTTCAGTAAACTCAAAAAAGGTGTCTACCATTTCCGTCATACCTACAAAAAATAGCTCTACCTCGTCAGCCAGTGTTTCCATCATTTGCCAAAAATCTTTTTGCCAATTTTCCATAAACTTAAAAGTCCTTACTGGCTATATTTAGGTGAGGATAGTATGAGTGAAAGATTAACACCGCCAGTAACTATCCATTATTAACACGAGCAACAAGGTTAAAGCATTTACTATTTGTAACAACACGCTTGCCAGTATTTACTAACATCCTATGTAGGTAAGCGTTTTCAAGACTGATAGACACCCCAAATAAATTTAAGCTTTGTTAATATAAATTAATCTAATTAATATAGTCCACCCAAACCTTGAAGGCTACTATTCGCGCTGTAAACGACGTAACTCATCCTGCATCTGTTTTACTTGGTCGCGCAATTTATCTACTTCCTCAACTGGTTTGTCTTTACTAGCAGATGAATTGTTAGTATTTGCCTGTTCGTCGTCTTCTAAAATTTCGATACGACGAGGTTCTGAAGAGGTTGTTTTTTCTGCAACTGCTTCAGGTGGCTGTGGCTGTTGGGCTTGAGTCATCATATCTTCAACGAAACGACGGGCTTCTTCGGTGTTCATTTCGCCCCGTGCTACCATTTCGTCTGCTAATTTTTGAACTTGCGATCGCAATTCGGCAACTTTGCCGCCTGCTTTTTCACCTGCGTAAGAAGCTAGACCGACACCAAGGTAAAAAGCTTTTTGTACTAAATCTCCAAAACCAGGCATTGCGGCTACGAAGGTATTTATATATATGGAGTTTAATCGGGTGACCGGAGTCCACGCCTACTACAAGCATCCCGTATTGCTGCTACGGTCAAGTCCTGACAAAGTTTGGGCGTTGCAGTCGCGCAGATCCAGTCACTAAATATAATAACACTAAAATCGAGCAGTTGTATATTATTCAATAACAATTCGCCATTCGTAAAGTTGATAATCGACACAACCGTTCTTTATCAAAGGGTCTTCGGCAATAATTGCCTCGGCTTCCTCCATCGATACAGCCTCAAAAATCATCATTCCTCCTCCTTTGGCAATCCAATAACCTGTTTTGGCTTGATGTCCCCGTGCAATTAAATCTCGCACGTAGGCATGATGTGCCTGTACGTATTGGTCAAAAATCGATTTATCCACCTTTCCTTGTTCAATCTTGACAAAAGTCGGCATTCCATCCTCCCGCTAAAAAATTCAACAGCTAAATGTCCCAGACGCGATATATCGCGTCTTTGATATATCCTGTCGCACCAATAATATAAATAAATCTAATATCCAAAATTCAAAATGGAACGAAGCCGTTTTTTCATTGCCATTATGCCACCACAGCATATTCAAGACCACGCAAACCAAGTCAAACAGCATTTCGCGGATCATTATGCTAGTAGTGGGGCACAAAAATCGCCCCCGCACATCACATTACAGCCACCCTTTGAGTGGGAGAATGGAAACATCGGGCAATTAGAAGAATATCTTGCTGATTTTGCCAGAGAAAGAAAATCTGTACCAATTACATTAAAGGGATTTGCAGCATTTACACCCCGTGTTATTTATATAAATGTCCTTAAAACTCCAGATTTGCTGGCATTGCAAGCCAATTTAATGGCACATGTGGAATCACATTTGGGCATTACCGACCCAGTTTCTAAAACAAGACCTTTTGCGCCGCACCTCACAGTCGCGTTTCGAGATTTAACTAAATCAAATTTTAAAGCTGCATGGGTAGAATTTGAACATCAGCAAGTTAATTTTGATTTTGTTGCAGACAGAATTAGCTTATTGCTGCATGATGGCAAGCGGTGGAACGTGAAAACCGAGTTTGAGCTTATTAATCTTTGATTATCCCGTAGGATAGGCAACAACGCCTGTCCTTTGAAAATAAATATTAACCATCCTGCCTGTCAACAATAGATATTAGTACCTGTAAATTTCTGGAATCAATCGTAACAAGCTTGATTATGTAATACAGCAGGTGATTCAAACTTACCTACATCATATTTTTATCTTCAACACCTATTACATATCAATAAAGAGGAATTTATATGTCCGACCCTACAAATAACTCGCCTAATCCCACACCTATCCGCAATGCAGTATTAAAAAACTGGAAAACTACAGCTATCGGTATTACGCTATCATTTACAGGGTTTGTAGCCTTTTCACCCAGTACTTTTGGTGGTGAGACAACACCTTTTGTTCAGGTCTGTAAATATGTTACTTCAGGAGGACTTGCAGCTCTGGGTGTAGCTTCCAAAGATTTTAATGTCACAGGTGGAAGTGAAAAAGTTTAATTTACTTAATTTTACATGTTGTTGAGGTTAAAACCCCGACTTTTCGTAGAAGTGAGGGTTCTAGTAATCCCTTGAACGCTAATTATGTGGAAATGCGATCGCATTCTCGATGATGCGATCGCGTTTCTGTTGGAAATAAGCTCAGTAAATTTTTTATACAAAAAAATCTGTAAATTTGCGAAATGCCACTCGAAGCTACTGAATTAAATAATAACGACACATACAACACAAAAGGATATTTGACATGTCTCAAGCGATAGATTCAAACCTAACACCACAAGAACCGACACCAAATTCTACAGTTCAAGCTACTAAAACCGCATTCATCAAAAACTGGAAAACCACAGCAATCGGTATTACGCTATCTTTCACAGGGTTTGTAGCATTTACGCCCAGTACCTTTGGTGGAGACCAAGCTCCTTTAGTTCAAGTATGTAAATATGTTACTTCAGGAGGGCTTGCTGCTCTCGGTATTGCTTCAAAGGATTTTAACGTCACAGGTAAAAGTCAAGAATAGCTATAGCTATCAACTGCAAGATTATTTTCTCATCTCTAAATCTTAAAAAAATTAGTAGTTAAGTACAAATCAGCAAGTTTTATAGTATTTTTTGTTTTGAATTATACTCTGGCTACAATTATCTCCGTAATATAACTATGTACAAAAAATTAATTCCGACCTTTGTTCTAGCTGCAACCATCCTACCTTTGGGTACTTTTGTAAATGCTCAAAACCCAAAAGTCAATTGTTCAAAAGCAGCAACTACAGTGGAAATGAAATACTGTTCTCAACAGTCTTATGCAGCAGCAGATAAACAACTCAATCAGGTTTACAAGCAAGTTCAATCGACTTTGAAAGGTGAACAAAAACAGTTGTTAACTTCTGGACAACAATCATGGATTAAATTCCGAGAT
>JANNFJ010000166.1:0-3546 GCA_031379725.1 Calothrix sp. OTE_75_metabat_31 | reverse complement strand
TGCAGGTGCAGCTTGCGCTGCAAATTATGGAATCTTGAAATCAGAGGATAATGTTGTAGCTGGTGGTGCTACTGTTGTAAATAATACATCGCCAATAATGCTTCAAAATGCTGACCCTTCAGCTGGAATTGCTATTAGTGTTCAGGATGGAATTTACTTAGCTACTCCTGCTCCAGAAGCAGTTACATTTGTTGGATTCACAGCTGCAGAACTTGACATCTTTGATGGAGTAAGCGGTGTTGGAAATTTATTAAATACTACTAATGCTTCTTGGGCTTCTTTAAATGGTTCAACAGGTCCAATACCTTCTACTAATAAAGTGTTAATCGGTCAGTTTACGACTGATGGCGTTTTTTCTTTCGAATTAAATATTCAAATAGGAACTCCTTCTGGAGGTGCTGAAAATTATGTTGCAAAAGCTCCTGTTGGTGCTGAAATTTTGTTCCCAGGCTTAATGGCTACTTATGGTGCTGCTAACGTTGCTCCAACTTGTGGTATCGATAGCGACCACATCGTCAGTGTTTCTTGCCAGTTGTAATGGTAAATTAGCTTTGCTAAAACTGCTGCAATAAATTTACTGGCAATTAAACCGAATGCGATCGCTAGCATTAATTGTAAAGCGCTGACACTTTTGACAAATGTGGGTAAATCAATCAACAACCCTAAGTAAACAAAGAAAATTGGTATAAATAAAACGCTACCAACAAATACGACTTTTTCTTTAACCGGGCCTTCTCCTAAAGTTTCATTGACTGCCAAACCCGCTAAAAATGCACCGACAATTTTTTCAACCCCAATTAGTTGTGCCCCTACTGCTGCTAAAAACACCACCAACAAAACAAATAAAAACTGGTTACCTTCATCTTCACCCGAACGTCGGAAAAACTCTTTGCCTGCCCAATCAAACCCGACTAAAACAACTGTTGCGTAAATCGTTAGCCAACCCAACAAGGTAATTAGGCTAAAGGTATTCAATCCACCTGTATGAACGGCGACACAAACACCCAGCAGTAACAATGCGCTGATATCAGTAAATACCGTAGCCCCGATTGTGACTGTTACAGCTTCATTCTGAACTACACCCAAGCGGCTAATAATTGGATACCCTAACAGCGTGTGCGAAGCAAATAACGAACCAATTAGAATTGCAGCATTCCAATCAAACCCAAAAATTCGCCCTACCATTGTCCCCACAATCAAAGGTACGCCAAATGTAAAGCTACCAAACCCTAAAGCGCGATTTGTGCTATGGCGAAAGCGGTTAATATCGATTTCGAGTCCGGCAACGAACATTAGGTAAACTAACCCAATGTCTGAAAGCGAACTAATAATCGGTAAATCGGACTTTAATAAATGGAATCCATGCGGGCCAAGTACTATCCCGGCAGCTAATAAACCTACTAATCCTGGTAGTCGTAGTCGTTCAAATAGGATTGGTACAACTAAAATGACTACCAGCAAAATAGCAAAAGGTACAATTGGTTCCTTGCCGAGTACTTGAGATGGGGCTGCTGCAAGTACTTGGGAAATTAGTTCCATAAGTAGGACTCAGATTCGTGGTCATGACGGGCAATGGATGGGGAGGCGATACAAAAAAATTGTGTCTCGCAAAGAAGAAATGCATTTGCATACAGTGACTTAGTGTACCGTGCGAAGCTTTCTCGTTCGCGTACAGTGCCCGTAGGGGCTTAAAAGTATCGCACTGAAAACATCGCCGCAGTAGCGAATTTCAAATGCATTTGGACGACAAAGGGTAAAAGTTGTAAAAGTTGATTTAAATATTAATACCAATTCTATGTAAAGCTGGATAAAATTTTACCCCTCCCCGCTTGCGGGGCTACGGTGTACACATAAGTCGTTGAAACCCATATCCCGCCTGAGATTTTCAATTCCAGGCTCATAGCAAAAGTCCATTAAAATGGATCCCAGCCAACGATACTAGTCATCTTTTAGATGACTTAAGCTATTAGACAACGGTTTACAACCGTTGGCGGGACTTGTGCGTACACGGCAGGCTTGCGGGGAGGGTACCCTGCAAGAAGCGCTACGCTCTATAGGGTGGGGTTCAATATTCATGCAACTTCATATTAAATTGGTATAACTACTTTATTCAGGAGTAAATCTTTAATTGTAAATTTAAATTGTCTTAACCTATGGGTGAATTTGGCTCAATATGAAACGTAAACGGTCGTAATCGTCTTTGAGTAAGACATTTAAAGTTCGTCCAGCTTGGATTAGCCATTCGCGGTCAGCTTTGCGTAATTGAAAAACTTCTCGAATCGCGGCGGCTGCCAAAGCATCGACAGGTGCGCCTGCTAGAGAAAGTAATGTCCGCAAAAAATCCAATTCTGTTGTAAATTTGATGATTGCTTCCGATTCACACCGATAGACCGCTTGATGGATTTGGGGCGGACGTGGTGGTAAATATTGATACACCTTACCTGAGCTACCATCCTTTCCGGGCTGTTCAAACCCGACTATCGCAGCGCGAAATTCAGTTTTGAGCATGGCGAAAATTTGAGGTTGTTCTTCTCTAAGGTCTTGCAGTGACATCCCCAAAGCCCGCGCTCTGTGTACGGAGTCAATGGGATTAGTAGTAGCATAATATACTATACCTAAGATTTGATTGCCCGATTCTTCGTCTTCCGACTTTACCCAACTACCGAAAGGTGGCATTGGCGGAAAGCTCAAATCGTCAGGTTCCAAGCATTGGGCCAAAAATTCGGTGGTCGTAGTTTCGATCACCTCTGCAATATGATGCGGATTGCGATCGCTGCGGTCAAATTGGGGTAAGGGAAGGCGCATAGTTGTCAGTAGTCAGTGGTCAGTTGTTAGTTGTCAGTGGTCAGTTGTTAGTTGTCAGTGGTCAATTGTCACTGGTCAGTTGTCAGTTGTTAGTTGTCAGTAGTTAGTTGTCAGTGGTCAGTTGTTAGTTGTTAGAAGCATTAACCATCAGCCATTAAATTATTAACAAATGACGCATGACCAATAACGAATGACCACCGACAACCGACCACTAACAATTGACCAATAACGAATGACCACCGACAACCGACCACTAACAATTGACCAATAACGAATGACCACCGACAACTGACCACTAACAATTGACCAATAACGAATGACCACCGACAACTGACCACTAACAATTGACCAATAACGAATGACCACTAACCACTGACCAATCTATTTAGCTTTCTTACGACCTGCTGTTAGTTCAACAGGTTCCAGTTCAGATAAGCGGAAAGTTACCAATTTATCCCAGTTACCACCTTCAAACAGTACAGCGACTTTACCATCACTTACCCGCTGAACAAGTCCTTCATAACGATAATAAGTATCTGCGGGATTCTTAACACGAACGGTTGTTCCAGGCAGCATCATAATTTTTACTTTTAAATGGGTTCTTATCTATAGCTTAATGCTTGTTAGGGTTTTGTAGCTAGGGGAGTGGGGAGTAGGGAGTAGGGAAGATTAACTCATAACTCATAACTCATGCCTCATGACTCATAAGAGTATTCCAATTAAAAAAATACCCTAGGATAA